>NZ_JBLKNX010000011.1:0-184458 GCF_051414055.1 Halosimplex halobium | reverse complement strand
TCGCGCTCGGACGAGGCGCCGGCTTCGTCCCGGCCGGCCGCGTGCCCGCCGGCGTCGCCCGCGCGGTCGTCGCTGGCTGTCGACGCGTCGGTCCCGCCCGCGTCGGCCGTCGACGTGTCGGATCCCTCCGTGCGGTCGGTGCCGGTCGACTCCGCTCGCCGGTTCGCCGCCGAATCGTCGCCGCGGTCGCGTCGGTCGGTTGCCTCGCGCCGGTCCCGCGACCGTTCGGACGGCTCCGACGAGCCGGCGGGCGGCGTGTCGGCCTCCGCCCCGCCGCCGTTCCCGCCGGCCTCCGCCGTCGTCTCGTCCCGGACGGACGACCCCTCGTCAGGTTCCGGGTCCGGGTCCGCGACCGTCCCGGGATCCGCGGTCGAGCCGGAGTCGGCGGCCGGTTCGGGGTCGACCGGGTCGGTCTCGGCGGGGTCGGGCTCCGCGGCCCCGCCCCCGTCGTCCGGTTCGCTCTCCGCCGCCGGCTCCTCGGCGACGGCGTCGTCGCTCCCGGCGGCCGGGTCGGGTTCGGTGTCGTCGTCGGCCGCGGCGGCGCTCCCCGCAGCGGCGCCCCCGGCGGCTGCCGTCGCGTCCGAGTCGTCGGCTCCGCCCGCAGCGTCGGGACCGCCGTCGACCTCGGGGATCTCGACGGGCTCGATCTCGGCGGGGCGGACCTGGAAGATGCCGACCTCGTCGTCGGCGCGCTCGAATGCCTCGTCGTCGGTGAGCAGCTGGCCGCTGTTGCCGACCCAGGCGACGGCCATCGAGCGGCCGCGGTGGTAGACGACGTAGTAGTCCCCGCTGAGGACGTTCTCCGACAGCTCGATGAACCCGGTGAACCCCCCGTCCGCGAGCGTGTCGTCGACCTCCGAGAGCGGCGTGTCCTCGGAGTAGTACTTCGCGCGGACCTCGTCGTTGCGCTCCTGCATGAGCGCGAGCAACGGAAGCGCCGGCGAGGGAGCCTCGTAGGCGGTCCCCGACGCCCCCTCGAAGTCGTCGATGTCACCGTCGAGGATGCCGACGACCGTCCCGTTGAGCATACAGAGCTTGACGCCGCCGGCTTCCACGATCCCGGAAAAGTCGGAGTCGGCCAGGTCGTGCAGGCCGCGATAGCCGTCGCGGAACGGCGACGACTCCCACTCGTCGAACTGCTCCACAGCGCGCGTGGTCATTGTGTTGGACAAGCCCCATGCGAACCAAATACTTTGCGCCCACGTCCGACGCGCGACCGCCGCCGGTGGACGGCAGCGACCGACGCGAAGCGACGACGCCGGCTCCGGTCGGACGGCGCCGGACCGTGTCGACCCGGCCCCCCGTGCGGGCCCGCCCACCCTCGGGGACGAGCCGACCATATTCGGGTCGCCGCGCGCGGGAGTTCGGTGTACCTATGACGGACCGGTCCCAACGGCGGGGTATGGAAGAGCAACCGGGACTGTCGGACCAGTATCGGACGGCCAGTCCGTGGCCGCTCCTCGTGGCGGTCGGCTTCGCGCTGACCGAGGTCGGCGTCTTCCTCGGCCTGTTCCCGATCGCCGTCGGCGGGGTGCTCCTGCTCGGGGGGAGCGTCGCGGGCATCCTCGGCGAGTCGGGCTACGCCCGCCGGCCCTGGCGGACGCTCGCGCTGCTGGGCGCCGCCTTCTTCGCGCTCGGGGGCGCCCTCGTCGCGACGCAGGTCCCCGGGTCGTCCGTGAGTCTCTTCGAGACGGTCGCCGACCCCAACGGCGTCGTCGGCCGCGGCCTCGCCGTCGCCGTCGCCGGGGCCATGCTCGTCGCCGCGGGCCTCGTCAGCCAGGCCGTCGGGCGCACCGGGCAGGGCATCTGAGCGGGCGACCGGCCGGGCTCCGGCGAAGACCCGACCGGCCGCCTGGCGTGACCCGAGCCCCAGTTCCGCACCGGGCCGAACGGATTCGCCGTCGCCTCGGTCGCTCACCGGCGCGAACCGACACTATATTTAGCCGCCTGACCCAAACCCGTGGTATGTCAGAGAAGGTCTTCGACCGCGAAACGCTCCTGGACCTGACGGTCAACTTCATCCCGCTGGGCATTCTGGTCTTCTTCATCGGTGCGTTCGCGCTGTTCCCGCCGTGGGGCGTCGACCCGCTCGTCTCCGGGCTGCAGTTCGCCATCGTCGGTGTGACGGGGATGCTGCTCGTAATCCTGACCTACTACGCCGGCAAGGCCGTCTCGAAGGCGGAAAACGAGATGGAAGCCGACCACGAGTGACCGACCCCGCGGCCCGCCACGCCGCCGGCCCGTCCCGTACACGCGGGTCCGGCCCGTCTGACCGCTTTCGTCGCCCGTCTGATCGCTTCCGCCGCCACCTCTTCTGACCGCTTCCGTTGCCGTCGAATCCATCCGCTTCCCGCGCCACCTCGACTCGCCCCGTCTCCGCTGTCGCTCTGACCAGGGCTGCACAGCGTCGCTTCGCTTTCGCGCCGACAGCCCGGCTTCCGGTCCGACTGGCTCGACTCGCCGCTGTCCGGCCGGGCAGACACCGGTGAGCGTGGGGTGAACGGACGATCTGATTGTCACGTTCTTCCGTGCGAAAGAAGCGCACGCGAACGGGTTCGGCGGAAGGGTTTCCTAACCATTCATATGGTACCAGTCCCGAAGTCCGGACATGGCATCAGGGCAGCTCGTGCTGACGGTGCTGATGGGGGTCTTCCTCGTCGGCATCGCGGCGTTTCTCTCCCGGGTCGAGGACTGGCGCTCGTACACCCCGCTGGTGAGCGGTGGTGGCGGCGGCTACGGCGAGGCCGGCGCCACCGTCCACCGCGAGAAGCCAGCCGGTATCACCCGCTGGCTGACCACCGTCGACCACAAGGACATCGGCATCCTCTACGGCACCTACGCCGTCATCGCGTTCGCCGTCGGCGGCCTGATGGCGTTCGGGATCCGCGTCCAGCTCATCGCGCCGACCGGCGCCGTCTTCGAGAACGGCTTCTACAACGCCATCCTGACGAGCCACGGGATCACGATGCTATTCTTATTCGGGACGCCCATCATCGCGGCGTTCGCGAACTACTTCGTCCCCCTGCTCATCGGTGCGGACGACATGGCGTTCCCGCGGATCAACGCCATCGCCTTCTGGCTGCTCCCGCCCGGCGCGCTGCTGATCTGGGCCGGCTTCTTCCTGCCCGGGATGACCGGCGCCCAGACCGCCTGGACGATGTACACGCCGCTGTCGGTCGAGCAGACCAACGCCGGCGTCGACCTCATGCTGCTCGGGCTGCACCTGACGGGCGTCTCGGCGACCATGGGGGCGATCAACTTCATCGCGACCATCTTCACCGAGCGCGACGACGACGTGTCCTGGGCGGACCTCGACATCTTCTCGTGGACGATCCTCACCCAGTCGGGGATAATCCTGTTCGCGTTCCCGCTGTTGGGCAGCGCTATCGTCATGCTCCTGCTCGACCGCAACCTCGCGACGACGTTCTACGCGGTCGGTGAAGGCGGCGGCCCCATCCTCTGGCAGCACCTGTTCTGGTTCTTCGGCCACCCCGAGGTGTACATCCTCGTGCTCCCGCCGATGGGGATCGTCAGTTACGTCCTGCCGAAGTTCTCCGGCCGCAAGCTGTTTGGCTTCAAGTTCGTCGTCTACTCGACGCTGGCCATCGGCGTCCTTTCGTTCGGCGTCTGGGCCCACCACATGTTCACGACGGGCATCGACCCGCGCCTGCGGGCCTCGTTCATGGCCGTCTCGTTGGCCATCGCGATACCCAGCGCCGTGAAGACGTTCAACTGGATCACGACGATGTGGAACGGCCGCGTGCGGCTGACGACGCCGATGCTGTTCTGCATCGGCTTCGTCTCGAACTTCATCATCGGCGGTGTGACGGGCGTCTTTCTCGCCTCCGTCCCCGTCGACCAGATCCTCCACGACACCTACTACGTGGTGGGTCACTTCCACTACGTCGTGATGGGCGCCATCGCCTTCGCCGGGTTCGCGGGCATCTACTACTGGTTCCCCATCTTCACCGGGCGGATGTACCAGCGCACCCTCGGCAAGGCCCACTTCTGGCTCTCGATGATCGGGACCAACATCACGTTCTTCGCGATGCTGTTCCTCGGCTACCTGGGGATGCCCCGCCGGTACGCGACCTACGACTTCAACAGCGCCATCGCGCCGCTGGACATGGTGACCCTGATGCACCAGGCCGCCTCCGTCGGCGCCCTCATCCTGCTGGTCGGCCAGGTCATCTTCGTCTGGAACCTGCTGTCCTCCTGGCTCGAGGGCCCGAAGCTCGAGGACCCCGACCCGTGGGACCTCAAGGAGACCGACCAGCACGGCCGCGAGTTCCAGTGGCACGAACGGCGCATCACGACCGCGCTGGCCGACGGCGGCGAGGAGGAGGAAGCCGTCACCGACGGTGGCGAGGTCGTCGACGAGGACGACTGACGCTCGCGGCTTCGACCTGCGTTTCGACGGTCTCAATTCCCGTTTTCGCCGATGGATGGCGTCGCCTGTCGAGGAGATACTGGAGCGATCAGCCGGGAGCGGCTGCTACCTGTGTCGCAGTTCGCGAGTCCGGCGGGCGACCACGTACCCGGAGTGGATCGGTTCAGCCGCTCAGGACGAGGACGAACGTGGAGACGCCCATCAGCACCGCGATGGCGGTGAGGACGAACAGCAGGAGTTCCTTCTCCGAGAAGCGGGAGTCGTCGTCGAAGTCGCTCATACCCGAGCTTGCGGCCGCGATGTGAAAAGGCTAACCACCCGCGGTCCCAACGGCCGGTCGTGACAGCCAACACCGACCGACTGGCGCTCGGCGGGCGGGTCGCGGGCTCGCGCGTCGTCCTCGCGGTGTACCTGGCCGTGCTGGGCGTCGCGGGCACGATGGGCGCGCTGCTGGGCTACGTCAACCCCGAGGGACTGGACCCGACCCTGTTTTTCCTCGTCGACCTGCCGGCGACGCCGCTGGGGATGGCGACGTTCGGCGTCGTGACCGTCGGCGCCGGCCTGGGCGTCCTCCTGCTTGCGGTCCGGTACGTCTCCCGGTACGACGAGGACCGGTTCGAGTAGGCCGGGACGCCCGGCGGTCGCGGACCGTCCGCCGACCCCCGGCCGGCTGCTGACCCTTGACGACTGCCGACTCCCGATCGGGTGCCGCCGGGACGGGCTCGCGACGGGCGACCGACCGGGCGCGCGCGAGCGGCGCGGTGCCCGAACGGGCGGCCGCGCGACCCCGAGAGCGCCGCGAGCCGAACACGTCAGGCGCCGACCGGAGGGTCGACAGGGGGCGGTCGGCGGGCACGCGTCGAATCTGTAACGGTTTCGGGCGCGTGAGCGGCCACGCACGGGACGATACAGAAATCTTCAAAGGGCGTGCGGTAGGAGATTCGGGACAACGATGGCATTGCTCGAGTCAATCGCGTTTGCGCTGTTCGCCGCGGTCACGCTGGGGAGCAGCCTGGGCGTCGTGTTAGTGCGCGACGTCTGGCATTCGGCGCTGATGCTCGGCGTCTCGCTGCTGTCGGTGGCAGTGTACTACGTCATGCTCCGCGCCGAGTTCATCGCCGCGATGCAGATACTGGTGTACGTCGGTGGGGTGCTCATCCTC
This sequence comes from Halosimplex halobium, assembly GCF_051414055.1. Lineage (NCBI taxonomy): Archaea > Methanobacteriati > Methanobacteriota > Halobacteria > Halobacteriales > Haloarculaceae > Halosimplex > Halosimplex halobium. Next base: position 178,906 of record NZ_JBLKNX010000011.1, on the reverse strand, counting down.
ATCACGTTCGCCATCATGCTCACCGAGAGAGACACCCAGCCCGACGAGGTGGCAACATGACCTCCCGGCCGCGGCTGGCGACCGACGTGAACTACGTCAACGGCCTGGCCGCGCTGGCGCTGTTCGCCGTCATGGCCTACGTGTTCTTCACGGCGGAGCTGGGCCGACCGGAGGCGTTCGCCGACGGCAGCGTCGTCGCGAGCATCGGCTACGCGATGTTCAACATGGTCGACCAGGCCGCGATCCCCGCGGAGAGCTTCCTGGTCGCCTTCGTCATCATCGCGCTGGTCCTCGACGCGGCGCTGGACGGGGCCGTGATGCTCGCCCGCCGCGAGGACGACGAGAGCGTCGTCACCGCGCTCACCGACGGGGGACGCCGGATCCCCGGCCGGACGGGCGACGACCACGAGGGCGGCGACGCGAGCGGCACCGAGGGAGGTGCGGACTGATGGCCATCGCGAGCCAGTACTACCTCCTGCTGTCGGCGGCGGTGTTCTGCATCGGGGTCTACGGCGTGCTGACGCGCCGTAACGCCCTGATATTCCTGATGTCCGTCGAGCTGATGCTCAACGCGGCGAACATCAACCTCGTCGCGTTCTCGTTCCACCACGGGAACCTGACGGGGCAGGTGTTCTCGCTGTTCGTGATGGCGCTGGCGGCCGCCGAGGTGGCGGTCGGTATCGGCATCATCCTCGTGCTGTACCGCAACTTCGAGGACGTGGACGTGACGAAAGCGGCTACGATGAGGTGGTAAGATGGCAGGTGCATTCGACTTCGTTCCCGCGATCGCAGCGCTCCCGTTCCTGGCGTTCGTCGTCTCCCTGTTCGCCGGGCAGTACATGCCGAAGCGCGGCGCCGAGGCCGGCATCATCGCGACCGCCGGCTCGCTGGCCCTGTCGGTCTGGACCGCGCTGACCGTCGCCGGGATCACCGGCACGGCCACCTACTACAACGAGAACCTCTACACGTGGGTGGCAGGCCTCGGCGACGGCGCGCTCACGCTTCGGTTCGGCATCCTGGTCGACCCGCTGACGGCGCTGATGCTCGTCATCGTCTCGCTGATCGCCCTGCTCGTCCACGTCTTCTCGCTGGGCTACATGAACGACGAGGGCGAGACCGGCCTCCCGCGGTACTACGCCGGGCTGGGCCTGTTCACGGCGAGCATGCTCGCCTTTGTCTTCTCGAACAACATCCTGATGGCGTTCATGTTCTTCGAGCTGGTGGGCCTCTGCTCGTATCTGCTGATCGGCTTCTGGTTCCGCGAGGACGGTCCGCCGTCGGCCGCGAAAAAGGCCTTTTTGGTCACCCGCTTCGGTGACTACTTCTTCCTCATCGGCGTGGTCGGCGTCTTCGCCACGTTCGGCACGGGCCTGTTCGCGCCCGTCGAGACCGCCTCCGGCACGATGGCGAGCTTCCCGGGACTCGCGGAACAGGCGCTGACCGACGGCGCCGACGGGATCTACACCGCCGGCTACGGCGCCCAGACGTGGTTCACGATCCTGGGACTGCTCGTGCTCGGCGGCGTCATCGGCAAGTCGGCGCAGTTCCCGCTGCACACGTGGCTGCCCGACGCGATGGAGGGCCCGACGCCGGTCTCGGCGCTCATCCACGCGGCGACGATGGTCGCGGCCGGCGTCTACCTCGTCGCCCGGATGTACGGCTTCTATCTGCTCTCGCCGACGGCGCTGGGCGTCATCGCGCTGGTCGGCGGCTTCACGGCGCTGTTCGCGGCGACGATGGGCGTCGTCAAGCAGGAGCTCAAGCAGGTGCTCGCGTACTCGACCATCAGCCAGTACGGCTACATGATGCTCGCGCTGGGCTCCGGTGGGTACGTCGCCGCGGTCTTCCACCTGACCACCCACGCGATCTTCAAGGCGCTGCTGTTCCTCGGCGCCGGGTCGGTCATCATCGCGATGCACCACAACGAGAACATGTGGGACATGGGCGGGCTGAAGGACAAGATGCCCGTCACCTACTGGACGTTCCTCTCGGGGTCGCTCGCGCTCGCGGGCATCGTCCCGTTCGCCGGCTTCTGGTCGAAAGACGAGGTGCTCTACGAGGCGCTCATCCACGGCTTCGGGACGCTCGGCGGCGAGGCGAGCACGCTCGGTATCCTCTATCTCCTCGCGTACGCGATGGGGCTGCTGGCCGTGTTCTTCACGGGCTTCTACACGTTCCGGATGGTCTACCTGACCTTCCACGGCGAGGCCCGCTCGGAGACGGCGCGCGACCCCGAGCCGGTCCGCTGGAACGTCAAGGCGCCGCTGGCCGTGCTCGGTATCGGCGCGGCGACGGTCGGGCTCATCAACATGAAGCCGGTCGCGGTCCTGACCGGACAGCACATCGACTTCCTCCACAAGTGGGTCCACGGGGCCGACGAGGGCGGCTGGCCGGCGGCGCTGTCGACGGACCTGGCGACCTACGAGACGCTGCTGCACGACGTGGCTCACGTCACCGCGAGCTACCCGCTCGGCGGCGAGGTACCGACGCTGCTGGCCTCGGCGGCCGTCTCGCTGGGGCTGGCGATCGCGGGCGTGCTCTTCGCGCGCAGCCTCTACGGCGTCGACGAGCCGACGGAACACACGGACAAGCTGGGAGGTGCGAAGACGCTGCTCATGCACAACTACTACCAGGACGAGTACCAGGTGTGGCTGGCACAGGGCGTGACGGTCCCGATCGCGCGGGCCGCGGACAAGTTCGACCAGGGCGTCGTCGACGGCGTCGTCAACGGCGTCAGTAGCGTGAGCCTGTTCACCGGCTCGCGGTTCCGCCGCATCCAGTCGGGCGTCGTCTCGAACTACGCGGCGCTGATGACGCTGTCGCTCGCGCTGCTGCTGGTCGTCTTCGTCGTGCTGGGAGGTGGTGCCTGATGCCCGTCGCCGGACCCGTCGAGGCCCTGCTGGGCGTCACGCTGCTGGGCGCACTGCTGGTCTTCCTCGCACCCGACGAGTGGGCGGGCAAGCTCGCCGCCGCGGTGAGCCTCGTCCCCGTCGCCATTTCGCTGTGGATGTACACCGCCTTCGACGGCGTCGGCAACGCGCTGCTGGCCGACGGCGACATCGCCTTCGAGTCGACGCTTGGCTGGGTCAGTCTCGGCCGCTACGACCTGGCCTGGCACGTCGGCCTCGACGGCATCAGCCTGCCGCTGCTCGTGCTGGCGACCGTGCTGACGACGCTGGCGCTGGTCAGCTCGTGGACGCCCATCGACGAACGGCAGTCGCAGTTCTACGGCCTCATGCTGCTGATGGAGGCCAGCCTCATCGGCGTGTTCACCGCGCTGGACTTCCTGCTGTGGCTGGTCTTCTGGGAGGCCGTCCTGGTCCCGATGTACTTCCTCATCGGCGTCTGGGGCGGCCCGCGCCGGAAGTACGCCGCCATCAAGTTCTTCGTCTACACGAACGTGGCGACGCTGGTCATGTTCGTCGGCTTCATGGCGCTCGTGTTCGGGCTGGGCGACTCCATCTCGACGTTCGACCTGCCCGCCATCGCGCAGGCGCTCGGCCAGGAGGGCGCCCTCGGGAGCGTCGCGGGCATCGCCCCCGACACGCTCCGGGTGGTCGCCTTTGCGCTGATGTTCGCCGGGTTCGCGGTGAAGGTGCCCGTCTTCCCCGTCCACACGTGGCTGCCCGACGCCCACGTCGAGGCCCCGACGCCCGTCTCCGTCATGCTGGCGGGCGTCCTCCTGAAGATGGGGACTTACGCCTTGCTGCGGTTCAACTTCACGATGCTGCAGGACGTGGCGCAGGCCTACGCGGGCGTCATCGTCGCCTTCGGCGTCCTCAGTATCATCTACGGCGCGATGCTCGCCCTGGCCCAGCAGGACCTCAAGCGTATCGTCGCCTACTCGTCCATCTCGTCGATGGGCTACGTCATCCTCGGGCTGGTCGCCTTTACCCCGCACGGCTTCGGCGGCGCGACCTTCCAGATGGTCGCCCACGGCCTCATCTCGGGGCTGATGTTCATGACCGTCGGCGTCATCTACAACGAGACCCACACCCGGATGGTGGGCGACATCTCCGGGATCGCCGACCGGATGCCCTGGACCGTCGGCATCCTCGTCGCTGCCGCGTTCGGCTACATGGGGCTGCCGCTGATGGCCGGCTTCGCCGCCGAGTACCTCATCTTCCAGGGCGCGTTCGCCTCGCCGTACATCCCCGCGGCGCCGCTGGTGACCGCCGCCGGGATGTTCGGCATCGTCGTCGTCGCCGGCTACCTGCTGTGGGCGATGCAGCGGACGCTGTTCGGCGAGTACTCGCTGGCGACGGACTACGACGTCTCCCGCGCGCCCGTCCACGACGTGGCGCCGCTGGTCGTGCTCCTGGCGCTGGTCATCGCCCTGGGCGTCGACCCGGGCCTGGTCTACCAGATGATCCAGGACGCAGTCAACCCGCTGTTGCCGCCGGGCTCGGCCGCCATCGTCCCGTCCGGGGCGGTCGGTGACGCTGCCGCCGCGCTGGCCAACGGAGGTGTCGCGCCGTGGTAGTCGAGATAGCCGGTTTCACGATGGCCGACTGGGTCGCGCTCACGCCGGCGATCATCTTCGGCGCGGCCGCCATGCTGCTGTTCATCGTCGACAGCATCGAGCCCCAGCCGGGGACGAGTTCCAACGCCGTCCTCGCGGGCGTGTCGACGGTCGGCGCGCTCGCCGCGTTCCTCGTCGCCGGGTACTTCCTCGTGCTCGGCGTCGGCCAACCGCGCGGGACGGGCGCCATCGACCTGTTCGGCGGCGCGCTGGTCGTCGACGGGATGAGCCTGTTCTTCGTGGTCATCGTCGCGAGCGTGACCGCGCTGGTGACGCTGGCCTCCTACGACTACCTCGCCGGCGAGGAGTACCAGGCCGAGTACTACGGGCTGGTCATCATGGCCGCGACGGGCATGTCGCTGATGGCCTCGGCCAACAGCCTCGCGACGGTGTTCGTCAGCCTCGAACTCGCGAGCCTGCCGTCGTTCGCCCTGGTCGCGTTCCTCAAGGACAACCAGGGCAGCGTCGAGGGCGGGCTGAAGTACTTCCTCGTCGGCGCGCTGTCGTCGTCGGTGCTCGCCTACGGGATCAGCCTCGTCTACGCCGCGACGGGCAGCCTCCAGCTGGAGGCCGTCGCGGAGGCGCTGGCCGCCGGCTCGGAGATCCCGGTCGGGGTCCTCGGCGTCGGCGTCATCATGATGCTGCTCGGGTTCGCCTACAAGACCGCGAGCGTCCCGTTCCACTTCTGGGCGCCCGAAGCGTACGAGGGCGCGCCCGCGCCGGTGTCGGCGTTCCTCTCGTCGGCCTCGAAGGCCGCCGGGTTCGTCGTCGCCTTCCGCGTGTTCCTCACCGCGTTCCCCGAGGTCGGCGGCCTGACGGGCGCCGCCCCGATGGTCGACTGGGTCACCGCGGTCACCGTCCTCGCGGTCGTCACGATGACCGTCGGGAACTTCGCGGCCGCCACCCAGGAGAAGGTCAAGCGGATGCTCGCCTACTCGTCGGTCGGCCACGCCGGCTACGTCCTCATCGGGCTGGCCGCGCTCTCGCCGGGCGTCGACAACGGGTTCGTCCTCGGCGCGAGCATGATGCACCTGCTCGTCTACGGGTTCATGAACACCGGCGCGTTCCTGTTCGTCGCCCTGACCGAGTACTGGGGCATCGGCCGCACCTTCCAGGACTTCAACGGCCTCTCGAAGCAGGCGCCGCTGGCCTGCGCCGCGATGACGGTCTTCCTGTTCAGCCTCGCGGGCCTGCCGGTCGGCGGCGGCTTCATCTCGAAGCTCTACCTGCTGGCCGCGACCGCGCAGACCGGCACCTGGCTGCTGGCCGCCTCGCTCATCGTCAACAGCGCGCTGTCGCTGTACTACTACAGCCGCGTCGTCCGGGCGATGTGGCTCGAGGAACCCGACGGCGACTTCGACCTGGGCGGCTACCCGAGTTCGCTGTACGCCGCCGTCGTCATCGCCGCGTTCCTCACCTTCGCGCTGCTGCCCGCGTTCGGCCTCCTCTCGCCGAGCGCCTTCGACGCCGCGTCCGTCCTGTTCGGCTGACCGGCGCCGACTCTCCGCGTTTCGATTCTTTCGCCGCTCCGGCCCGGGAGCGCGTCCGTCGTCCCCCTCGACGCACCTGCGGCTCCGAACGACGGTCACGAGGGTAGCGAAAACGGAGACGGGAAACGAGGACGGCGGTGCTACGCCGATTCGACGGCGTCCAGCACCGCGTCGTAGTCGGGCTCGTTGGTGGGATCGTCGGCGACCCAGTCGTAGACGACGGTACCCTCGTCGTCGATCACGAAGACGGCGCGGTTGGCGTTGCCGTACAGGCCCAGGTCGGGGATGTCCATCGTGAGGCCGTATTCCTCGATGGTGTCGCCGTCCATGTCGCTGACGAGGTCGAACTCGATGCCGTGCTCCTCGCGGAACGCGCCCTGGGAGAACGGCGAGTCGGCGCTGACGCCGAAGAGCGTCGCCCCCGCCGACTCGAACTCGTCGAGTCGCTCCTGGAACGCGACCATCTCGTTGGTGCAGGGCGGTGTGAACGCGCCGGGGAAGAAGGCGAGGACGACCGGGCCGTCGCCGAGGTGGTCGGCCAGGTCGAAGTCCTCGTGGTCACTCGTGCCGAGCGTCGCCGTGAACGTGGGTGCGGATTCGCCAGTGGAAACCATCGCCTGTCCGTACGGGCTCGCGCGAAATAAAACACCGACCGAACAGGTTCCGACGGCGGGGCCAGCGGGGCGTTCGGGACGAGGCTCGACAGCGCGTCGGCGACGGCGGCGAGCCCCGGGCTGTCGATCCCGTCGTCGTTCGTCACGAGGACGTGTTCGACCGCGTCGCGCTCGTCCCGCGGTGTCGACGGTTCCCCCATGGAATCAGCTCCATCGGGGCTGTCAGACCAGTAAGTAAAGTAACTGGTGGTCGGGCGCGACCGGCAGTCACGCCCGGACGGGTCGCCCGGCGGGATACAGCGAGCGCACGAGCAGCGCGAACCCCGGCGCGACGAACAGCCCCTGGACGAGCAGGGTCGACTCGGCGTCGAGGCCGAGCGTGACGGCGCCGACGGCCCCGACCAGCGGGCCGAGCGCGACGGCGCCGAGGCCGTAGCTGAGCAGCGACAGCGAGCGCGACGACGTTCGGTTGGCCGCCCTGTGTGCGAGCGAGGCGACGAACGCGCCGAGGACGACGGCGACCGTCGTCACGACGAGCGTCGCGACCGTGATGGTGTGCGTCGACATGGTGGATCACCGTCGGGGAGCGTTCACCGTCCGGGCCGTCCGTCCGCGGCGAGCGGCGACGGCACCCGGACCGCAACCGGTGTCCCCGGCCGTGAGGAGAGATACCACGCCAGCCCTCTTCAAGCCGGAACAGGCTTCTTACCGTCCGGGAACGGGTGGCTGGGAGCCGTCCGCGGTCGGACCGGGACGCGGCGCGTTTCCGGGCGCGTTCGGGCGGTTCTCCGGGTCTCGGGGCGCCGGCGCCGCTCGACCGGGTCCCAGCGGCTGGGAATCACGACACCCCTTATCCGCGTTCTGGGCGAACGTGGGCGTATGGCGACGCGAGAACTCGAATCCAAGGTGTTCGGCTGGGACGTGCAGTTCACCTACTCCGAGACGTGGATCGGCTACGCGCTGTTCGCGCTGCGGGTCATCATGGGCTGGACGTTCTTCTACGCCGGGATCACGAAGGTCGTCAACCCCGAGTGGAGCGTCCGCGGGTTCCTGCTGTACGGGATCCCCGACGGCAACCCGCTGACCGGCCTGTGGACGACGATGGGCAACGAGTGGGCGTGGCTGCTGACGCCGCTGAACCAGCTCGGCCTGACGCTGGTCGGCCTCGCGCTGATCCTCGGCGTGCTCGTCCGGTTCAGCGCGTTCTGGGGGGCCACCATGATGCTGTTCTACTGGCTGGCCTCCTACCCCTTCGACAACGCACTGCTCATCGACTACCACATGGTGTACGTCTTCCTCCTGTTCGGTCTCGGCGCGTTCGGCGCCGGCCGCATCCTCGGGCTCGACGCCCGCATCGAGGAACTCGACATCGTCGAAGAGTACCCGCAGCTCCGGCTGTTCCTCGGGTAGACCCGTCCCGTCGGCCGCTCCGGCAGTCCCCTTCTCGGCCGCCGCCGCGGTCACCGTTCGCGACCGCGGCCGCCATTCACCTCTTAACTCTTGCCGTGTCCACCGTCAGCGTGGAAGCTGGCACAGACGTATTCGAGGGAGCCGCGAACGGACACACATGGACGACGAATCCGGAGTGTCCAGCGACCTGCGAGAGACCCTCCAGCGCCACCGCCGCGGCAGCGGATCGGACGGGACGCTGGTGTTGAGCGACGACGAGGGGTACGTCGGCGACGAGATCACGCTGAAGGGCCGCAACTTCCCGGCCGACGAGGAGTACGAGTTGCTGTGGAACTCGACGGAGGGCCGGTGGGGCGTCCTGGAGGGCAACGAGGTCGTCGGCCCGCAGTACCAGCCCCGCACCGACCAGATCGGGACCGTTCGAACCGACGCCGACGGCGCCTTCGACGAGACCTGGACGGTCCCCGAGGACTACGGCGGCGCCCACCGGATCCAGGTCACGAACGGCGACGGCAACGTCGTCGCGCGCGACGAGTTCTCGGTCACGCCCCACTTCGAAATCGACCGCACGGAGGCGCCGCTGGGCGAGGCGTTCACGATCACCGGCTACGGGATCGGGCCGAACGTCGTCACGAACAACTACCAGGTCTCCTGGGACAACGGCAACGTCGGCTTCATGACCGGCGTGATGAACCGCGGGACGGCCACCGCGGAGATACGCGCCGTCGGTCCGCCCGGCGAGCACGTCATCCAGGTGTGGCGCAACTACAAGGGCGTGCCGTACCTCCAGAACAACACCCAGTCGCCCTATGGCCCGGTCGCGGGCGGCCGCCAGTCCGTCTGGACCGTCGAGGTGACCGAGCCCGACGAGGACCCCCGGACCGCCTGGGTCGACCCGCTGCTCGACGAGCAGCCGATGAGCGTCCACTACCCCGAGATCGACGCCGAGGGCGAGGCGGAACTGGAGATCTCGCCGCCCTCCGGCCAGGCGGGGACGACCGCCGTGCTCACCGGCCGGAACTTCCCGGCCGAGACGGAGGTCGACCTGATCTGGTACCGCCACGAGGGCCACCGCGTCAAGGGGATCCCCATCACCCCCGAGCCCAAGCCCGACGTGTTGCCGACCGTCGAGACCGACGCTGAGGGGAGCTTCCAGACGGAGATCGCCATCCCGCGCGCGGAGGGGTCGACCCGGCCGATCACCGCCGCCGTCGACGGCCGCGAGGTGGCGGTGACGGGCTTTATGATGCAGCCGTCCATCGAGACGTTCGCGCCCGCCCGCGGCCCCGTCGGGACGGAGATCGACATCGAGCTGTCGGGGATCGGCTGGACCATCTACGAGAACGCCCCCTTCTTCGTCTACGACAACACGCCGCTGGGCTACGTCTGTGGCACCGCCGGCGACGACAAAGAGGGCACCGTCCACGCGCGGCTCCGCGCGGCCGGCGAGCCCGGCTGGCACTTCATCGATATCTACCCCAGCCTCTTCGACATGCAGGAGGAGAAACCGGTCTTCGAGGTGCGCCCGCACCTCTCGTATCTCGACAACCACCCCGTCCGGCCGCTGCCGGCTCTGCACATGGCCTTCGAGGTCACCGAGTGATGGCGCTGGACCTGTCGCTCGCGGTCCACCCCTACGCCTGGACCCAACCGCTCCGGGACGGCCGCGTCGAACCGGAGGGGATCAATCTGTCGGCGGTGAACTACCCCAACCCCGTCCGCTTCTCCCGGATGGTCCGTGACCTGGAGTTCGACGCCTGCGAGCTGTCGATGGGGACCTACCTCGCCACCCGCCGCGACGCCGACCGCTTCCCGTTCACGGCGATCCCGGTCTTCCCCTTCCGGAAGTTCCGACACGCGTACATGTACGTCCGCGAGGGTGCCGGGATCGATTCGGTCGCGGATCTCGCGGGCGCCCGCGTCGGCATCGTCAACTGGCAGACGACGACGGGGATCTGGCAGCGGGGCACCCTCGCCGACCGCCACGACCTCGACCTGGGTTCGGTCGAGTGGGTCGCCGGCGGCTCGGAGATCGTCGACGTGGACGTACCCGACCGGATCGACCTCGAGTACGTCGGCCACCAGGGGTCGACCATCGGCCTCCTCGAGGACCTGATCGAACGCGGCGAGATCGACGCGATATTCCACCCCGTCGACGCCGGCGTCGCGAACGCCCGCCGGCTGTTCGACGACGCGAAGGCCGTCGAGCAGACCTACTACCGCGAGACGGGGATCTTCCCGATCATGCACGCGGTCGTCGTCCGCGACGACGTGCTCGACGAGCACCCGTGGGTCGTCCAGCCGCTGTACGACGCTTTCGAGCGTGCGAAGGAGATCGGCCTGGGTGCGCTGGAGCGGCCCCGGGAACTCCCGCTCGTCTGGGCGGACGTGTACGCCGACGAACAGCGGTCGGTGCTGGGCGACGATCCGTGGGAGTACGGGCTCACCGAGGACAACGTCACGGCCGTCGAGACGCTCGCCGGGTACGCCCACGACCAGGGCGTCGCCGCCGAGCGCTACGACGCCGGCGAGCTGTTCGCGACCGACCACCTCGACACCGACTACTACGCGTAGCGTTGCGGCCGGGAAACTCTCGGAAAACCGGATAGCCGAGAACAGCCGTCAGCCGGTGAGTTCCACGGCGTTCTCGGCGAACAGTTCGGCCAGGTCGTACTCCCTGGGGATCAGTCCCTGGTCGTGAGCGTACTCGACGAACTTTTCGAGGCCGCGGCGATTTCGATCAGTCAGGCCGTACTCCCAGGCGTCGTCACCGAGGATCCGTTGCTGTTCGAGCAGGTGGAGGTGTGCCCACGTCATCGAGGCCTTCGCGCTGGGGCTGGTGTTGCGTTCGAGGCAGGCGTCGCGGGCCTCGCAGAACGCGTCGAAGATCTCGGTCGCGACCCACGGATACTCGTCGAGCACCTCGTCCCGAACGGCGACGGCGTGCATCGGCGGGTGGATGCCGGTCTCTTCGAAGTACTCCCGTTCGGCGGCGAGGGGGTCGTCGAAGACGAACTCCGCCTCGTCCGATTCGGCCACGTCCCAGAACAGCGACCCCGCCGGGTCCATCGCCGCCGCGAGTTCCCCCTCGAAGAGCATCTCGCGGAGGTCCTTCGGTTGCTCGACCGCGTCGCCGTCCTGCGCGCCGGGCACGGGCCGGATGTCGAAGCGGTCGGGCAGGTCGACGGGCACGTCGTCCTCGCGGCGCCGGTACCACTCGACGGATTCGAGGTCGAGGTCGTGGTGCTCGGCGGCGATCCCGCGGACCCAGACGTTGGCGGTCGTCTGCCACGACTGGACGCCCACCGGCTTCCCTTCGAGGTCGGCCGGCTCGTCCACGTCGGCGCCGGCGTGCTTGTAGAAAAACGAGTGTCTGAACCGCTTGTTCGGGAACACCGGGATGGCGGTGAACGGGTACTCCTCGCGGCGCTCGCGCGAGGAGAGGTACGACGCCAGCGACACCTCGCAGACGTCGAACGCCAGGTGTTCGAACATGCGTCGGTGGCGCTTGGGCGGGTACTCCGAGATCACCGTCGCGTCGATGCCGTCCGGCTGCACGTCGCCGGTCAACAGCGGCTTGTAGATGTCCCTGTCGCCGAGCGCGACCGAGAGTTCGACCGTCATGTGCGAGGGTGCGACCCCGGCGGGGGAATACCTTCCTCGGATTCCAGCGCAGTGGGATCCGCGGCACGACGGTCGTTCGGGCGGCTCGCGCCCGGCACGTCCGCCCGTGCACCCGGTGGCTACGCGACCCCGTCGACGAACAGTTCGTCCACGTCGTACGGCCGCCGGACCAGCCCCTGGTCGTGGGCGTACTCGACGAACTTCTCGAGCCCTCGCCGGTTGCGCTCGGTCAGGCCGTACGCCCAGGCGTCGTCACCGAGGATCCGCTGCTGTTCGAGCAGGTGGAGGTGTGCCCACGTCATCGAGGCCTTCGCGCTGGGGCTGGTGTTGCGTTCGAGGCAGGCGTCGCGGGCCTCGCAGAACGCGTCGAAGATCTCGGTCGCGACCCAGGGGTGCTCCTCCAGGACTTCGTCGCGGATCGCGACGGCGTGCATCGGCGGGTGGATGCCGGTCTCTTCGAAGTACTCCCGTTCGGCGGCGAGGGGGTCGTCGAAGACGAACTCCGCCGCGTCCGATTCGGCCACGTCCCAGAACAGCGACCCCGCCGGGTCCATCGCCGCCGCCAGTTTCCCCTCGAACAGCGCCCGCTTGAGGTCCTCGCGTTCGGCAACCGCGTCGCCGCCGTGCTCGCCGGGCACGGGCCGGATGTCGAAGCGGTCCGGGATCGAGACCGGCACGTCGTCGCCCTTCCGGCGGTACCACGTCACCGAGTCGAGGTCGAGGCCGTAGTACTCCCCGGCGATCCCGCGCATCCAGACGTTGGCGGTCGTCTGCCAGGAGGAGACGCCCACCTTCCGCCCCGCCAGGTCCGCGGGGCCGTCCACGTCGGCGTCGGCGTGTCTGTAGAAAAACGAGTGTCTGAATCGCTTGGCCGGGAAGACGGGGATGGCGGTGAAGGGGTAGTCCTCGCGGTGGTCCCGCGAGGAGAGGTACGACGCCAGCGACACCTCGCAGACGTCGAACTCCAGGTTCGCGAAAAAGCGGCGGTGGCGGTTCGACGGGTAGACCGGCGTCGTCGTCGCGTCGACCCCGTCGGGCTCGACGTCGCCGGTGAGAAGCGCACGGTTCAGGTCGCGGTCGCCGCAGGCGATCGACAGGTCGATTGGCATGGGTGAGTGTTCGGTCTGGTCCGCGGTCGGTGGTCGGCGGTCGGTTCGCGGCCCCGAAGGCCGGGATCGGTCCGTGGGCCCGGGCTGGGTCGGTTCGCGAGCGCGGTGGTCGTGGTGGCCGGGACAGGTGACTGTCGTCTACTCGACGTTCATGTCGTGGAAGGAGACGCCGACGAGTCGCAGCGAGAGCAAGACGAGGAAGGTCAGCCCGACGAAGACCGTCGAGATGGCCGAGACGAGCTCGACGTTGGCGGTGTTCATGTAGATGTTGAACACCTTCACCGGGACGACCATCGTGTCCGAGGAGTAGACCATCAGCGGGATGGTGATCAGCTGGAAGATGTGGATGAGGAGGTAGAACCAGATGATCGCCGACGTGTTCCGGAACAGCGGGAGGAACACCTCGCGCATCTGCTGGACCCAGGTGGCGCCGGCGATCCGGGCCGACTCCTCCAGCTCCGTGTGGATCTGGACGATGTTGCCGATGGCGAGCCGCGAAGACATCGGGATGTAGGCGATGACGCAACCGATGACGACGATCCACAGCGTCCCGTAGAGGTCGACCAGCGGGTGGACCTTGCCGACCCACAGCGCGGTGAACAGGACGCTGACGCCCGTGATCACGCCGGGGATCGCGACCGACGACAGCGAGAGGAAGTCGACGGCCCCCCGGAAGGGGTAGTCGGTCCGCTCGGTGTAGTACGACAGGCCGACGACGAGGACGGTCCCGAGCGTCGCGCCCGCGAGGCTGACGAGGACGCTGTTGACGAACGCGCCGCGCAACCGGGGGTTGGTCACGGCCTCGACGTAGTGGGCGAGGGTCAGCCGCGACAGGTCGACCGTCCCGCCCCACACCGAGTGGACCGACACGACCACCATCACGACGACCGGGAGCACCCAGACCAGCAGCATGAACGCCCACAGCGCGCCGGCGAGCGGCCACCGCCACCTGCCCAGATCCCAGGTGTGGGGCTGGTAGCCCTGGCCGGTCACCGTCATGTAGTCCTCCTTGCGGCTGGTCACCTTGCGGTGGTACCAGACCAGGACGGCGGCGACGACGAGCAGGCTGATCGACAGCGCGGCGGCCTGGCCGTACTCGGGCGGCGCGCGCAGCCGGACGGCCTTCCAGATCGCGGTGGCGTACACCTCGTAGCGCTCGCGGGCGCCGAGGATGGCGACGATGGAGAACTCGCCGAGCCCGAGCAAAAACCGGACGATCAGCGCCGTCAGGATCGCGGGCAGGATGACCGGGAACGTGACCGACCGGACCGTCTGGAGGACGTTCGCGCCGTGGATCCGCGCGACCTCCTCCAGGGAGGCGTCCATGTCCTGCAGCGCGGGCGCGGTGAGCAGGTACACCGAGGTCACCGCGTCGACGCCGGCGACGACCACGATCCCGGTCGGGCTGAAGATGTCGATGGGCGGCGCCTCCAGCCCGAGCGCGCCGACGAGGGCGGTGGTCACGAGCCCGTGGTCCGGCCCGTAGGCGGTGATGTACATGACCGCGTAGATGTACCCCGGGACGGCGTACGGCGAGATCAGTACGAGTTCCATCGCGTCCTTGGTCGGGACGTTCGTCCGCACGAGCAGCCACGCGAACGCGAGCCCGACGCCCATCGAGATCAGGGTCGTCCCGCCGGCGACGAACAGCGAGTTGCCCACGAGGGCACCGATGTCGAACGCGTTCTCCAGGTAGACCGCCCGGAAGTTCCCGAGCGTGACCGACCCGGAGAACTGGCCCGGGTAGCCGTCCCAGACGCTCGTCCACAGCAGGAAGACCAGCGGGACCAGCGTCAGCAGGACGGTCGCGACCGCGAACCCGCCGAGGACGAGCCGCCGCACCCGGCCGTCGGTCCCGCTCGGCGCGGGGAGGGCTTCGAGCGGCGACTCGCGGGCGTCGCGGGCCTGCCCGCCGAGGCGGGTGCGGACGCTCCCAGCTCGTTCGCCCAGCCGCGTCCGGACGCTCCCCACTCGCTCGGCGAGTCGCGTTCGGACGCTCCGTACCCGCCGGCCGAGGCGCGTGCGGACGCTCATGGGGTCCGGTCCCTCCGGTCGGCGCCGGTCATCCGTCGCCCGCCGGGTACACCTGTATCGCCTCCGGCCGGACGTGGAGGCGTATCTCGTCGCCCCGCTCGCGGTCCCGGACGGTCTCGGTGTGGACGACCAGGTCCGTCGCCGCCCCGTCGAACGCGACCGTCAGCTCGTAGGTGTCCCCGAGGATCCCCTCGGCGACGACGGTCCCGGCGAGTTCGAGCCGCCCGTCGGGCCGGCCCGCGAACCCGCCGATCTCCACGTCGGACGGGCTGAGAAAGCAGCGGACGGATCCGGTCTCGACCCCGTCGGAGACGTAGTCGACGTTGTCGAGCGGGAACGCCACGAGGTCGGTCCGGACGACGCGGTCGCCGTCGGCGCTCACGTCGACCGTCCCCGAGAAGCGGTTGTGCGTGCCGACGAACCGCCTGGTGAACGGCGACGACGGGCGGCGGTGCAGCTCTGCGGGCCGCCCCCGTTCGACCGTCTCGCCGTCGCGCATCAGGACCACCCGGTCGGCGAGGTAGAACGCCTCCTCCTGGTCGTGGGTCACGTAGAGGACGCTGACGCCGAGCTCGTGCTGGAGCCGCTGGAGCTCGTCGCGCATCTCCTTGCGCAGCTCCCGGTCGAGGTTGCTCAGCGGCTCGTCCATCAGCAGCAGGTCCGGGTCGTGGACGAGCGACCGCGCCAGCGAGGTTCGCTGTTGCTGGCCCCCGCTCAGGTCGGTCGCCGGCGCCGATTTCAGGTCGCCGATCTGCACGAGCTCCAGCACCTCCTCGACGCGGGCCTCGTACTCCGAGTCGGGGAACGGGTTGTCGGCGTACTGCAGCGGGAAGACGACGTTCTCGTAGACGGTCTTGTGCGGCCAGATCGCGTAGTTCTGGAACACCATCCCGAGGTCGCGGTCCTCGGGAGGACGGGAGACGCTGTCGCCGTGGACCGTCTCGCCGCCGATCCGGATCTCCCCGCCGTCGGGCACCTCGACGCCGGCGATACACCGCAACAGCGTGGTCTTGCCGCAGCCGCTGGGGCCCAGCAGCGCGACGATCTCGTCGCGCTCGACCGTCAGGTCGACCCCCCGGTGGGCGTACTCGCTGCCGAAGCGCTTGTCGAGGTCGGTCACGGCCAACTGCGGGTGCGTGGGCATCGTGAGGGTGTCCGGAGTCGTGTGGTCTCGGTGTCTTCCGTGGTCAGCGAGTCGGGGCGCGGTGAGCGGCGAGCGGCGACGAGCGCCGACGCGGCAGGAGGGTCAGAACTCGATCGCGTCCTCGACGGCCCGCTGGCCGATCTCGGTGTACTCCTGGCCCTCCCAGAACCCGACCGGCGTCGTCTCGGTCGTGAGCCGCTTGCGCGCGTAGTCGCTCATCTCCACGTCGGAGAGGTCCAGGTCCGTCCGGGCGGCGGTCACGTTCGGCACGTCGTTTATCAGCCGCCGCTGGACCGGCGCCTCCAGCATCGCGCTGAGGACGAGCCGCGCCGCCCACGGGTGGGGGGCCTTCTTGTTGATCGAGAACAGCCCCTCGAAGGTGTTCCACTTCACCGGGTCGACGAAGTTGCCCATCAGGGGGAACTCCGCGACGAGTTCGGCGATCGTCCACGGGAAGTTGTAGAACATCAGCGGGACCTTCCCCTGGGCGACGGCGCGCCCGCCGTCGGAGTGGGAGTTGTACCCGGTCACCTCGAAGTGGTCGACGATCGCCCGCATCCACTCCATGTTGTCCATGTCGGTCTGGTCGGCGTGGTAGCCGATGATCCACCCGATCTGGCTGGTGACGGGGCCCGTGGGGATGATCATCTCCAGCCCCTCGTACTGGTCGTCGAAGAGGTCGTTGTAACTGGTCGGGATATCGAGGCCGCGCTCCTCGAATATCTCCCGGTTGACCGGCATGACCGACGATGCGCCCCCGTTGAACGCCGAGGCGCCCCACGGGAGGGTCATGTAGTCCTCCAGCTGTTCGCTGAACCAGAAGTTCTCGTCGACGTCCCACTCGTAGTACTGTTCGGCGACGGACTCGCCGTCCTCGTAGATCAGGTTCCGGATGTCGGTGGCGCTGGCGACGAGGTCGGCCTGGTCCTCGCCGGCCTGCCGTTCCTGGATGACCCGCTGGGAGATCTGCGAGCCGCCGGCCGAGACCACGTCGGCCTCCAGCCCGGCGTCGAACTCCTCGTTGATCACGTCGACGAGGCTGTTCCAGGTGGGCTGTTCGCCAGACCCGGCGTAGATGGTCACGGTCGTTCCGTCGTCGACGTAGTCGACGAGCTGGTCGGTGGTCCACGGCGGCTCCGGCTCGCCCGCCGTCGTCGTCGCCGGGCCGCTGCCCGCGCCGCTCCCGAGACACCCCACGAGCGACGCCGCCGAGACCGCGGCGCCCGTCGCGAGAAACGCCCGCCGCGAGGGCGTCCCGGCGCGACGCTGCCGGCCGTCGACCCCGTCGCGTCCCCGTTCGTCGTCCGCTGAACGCTGGTCCGTCATACACCCGTGGCTTCCCCGCGTACGGATAAACGGGTACCGTAGATTGCTATCTGATGGGAAGACATCGGTCGAACGTTGACGTGAAATACGGGACCGGTAGGTTAGAACGATAACGTGATATTGGTGGTCGAATGTTGATGTGAAATCCGCGTGGGACGACTCCCACTGCCCATCAGACGCTCGACCGCGAGGCGGTGAGCGTCTAGAACTCCTCTTGCAGGTCCTCGGGGAGCGACTCGACCACCTCGTCGCCGGGGAACCGCTCTATCGCCTCCGCGGTCAGGTTCGCGTAGTAGCGGTACTTCGTCCGGGTCTCCTCCTCGCCCCAGTCGCTGCCCATGTACGCGAGCACGTCGGCGTCCGGCGAGAGGATGCGCCCGTCCAGGCCGTCCGGCGTGACGTAGGCGTTTTCGACGTCGCCGAAGTAGTAGGTGATCCCCTCGAACTCGAAGGAGTCGAGCACGGAGAGTTCGACGTTACCGGTGGCGTTTTTCAACAGCGGCACGTCGACGTCGCTCCCGGGGACCGTCTCCAGCCCGAGGTGTTCGATCTTGTCGATGTCGCGGCCGCTGACCTTCCCCGAGAGGGTCAGCGCGTCGACCATCTCGACTGAGGGGGCCGCCATCACGAACTCGGGGTTCTCCTCGATGATCTCGTGGGTGTACGTCTTGTTACTGACCGCCAGCAGGTACCGGAACGGCTTGTACCCCGCCGTCATCCACCACGAGGCCGTCATGAGGTTCGGCCCCTTCCGTTCGCTGTTGCTCACGACCAGCGCCGTCACTTTCGGCTTGAAGATCGAACTCGAGTCCCGTCCGGTGACCTCGTCGAACACGTCTTCCGGCGTTTCCGATCCCATACCCGGGGTTTCCCGCCTCGCTCCTAATGTGTATCGTTATCGGTCACCACGTCCAGTCCGTCGGGTCCCCCGCGGAGCGACCCGGCGGCGCCCGCTATCCGCCACGCGCTCGTCTCCGATCGACCGGCGGACGCGGTTGCTGAGGCCCGGGACACACCTCCTCGGCCTGTCGCGGTCCGAGGGTCGTCCGGAGTTCCGGCACCGAGGACGTGATCCCAGCGAGCGAAAACTGACGTGACGGTTTTGCCGGACTCGGCCCTCGGTCGAGGTATGCGCGGCCCGACGGAGAAGGCGCCGGACCCGGTCGTCTCGCCGCTGTTCGTCAACGCGATCCACGAGGAGCTGCGGGGCTACGCGGGGGACCGGGCCGGCGACCCGCGGCCGTGTCCGAACTGTGAGTCGACCGAGCGCCGGAAGAACGGCTCCCAGCGCGAGCCCAAGACGGTCGCGCGGCTGGTCACCGACGAGGGGATCGAGGACGTGGGCGTCGCGGTCCAGCAGTACGAGTGTACGGCCTGCGGGCGCTCCTACCAGGGGGACCTCTCGGGGCTGTTCTACCCCGACTGCGACTACGCGAAGCCCGTCGTCGACCTGTGTCGGTTCCACGCCGCGGAGCGGTCCCCGACCGCCTGCGAGCGGCTGCTGCGGCGCCGGTACGGCCTGCAAGTGAACCGCGACACGGTCGAGCGCTACGCCGAACGGTTCGACGAGCCGCCCGAGCGGCGGCCGGTCGAGATCGCCGGCTACACTTACTCGCTGTCGTTCCTCGCGGAGCTGTTCGGCGACGGCGACGCCGAGGACCCGCCGGGGTTCGTGCTCACGAGCCACAGGGGCCTGTGGTGAACCGCCCGCGACGACGGCGCTCCGGGTCAGTCCGCGTCCTCGATGGCCGCCGTGAGGTTGGCGAAGTAGGTGTCGATGTCGCGCTCGACGATGGGGCGCAGCACCGACGGGTTGAGCGTGGCGGCCCCGCCGCTGTAGGTCACCTCGGCGGTGTAGGCCAGCTTCGAGGCGTGGCGGTCGCCGTCCTGGATCTCCATGGCGGCGAGCACGTCGAACTCGCTGCCGGTCGTCGAGTCGAACGCGCTCGCGCTCGTGACGACGTGGTCCGGCGGGTCCATCTCGACGAACTCGGCCTCGCCGGACAGCGAGACGGTGAGCCGGCTCACCCCCCGCGTGATATCCACCGAGTAGCGCCGCTCCGAGAGCCGCTCGATGGCCTCGGCACCGGGCACACACTCCGTGAGCGTCTCCGGGTCCGACAGGCACGCCCACAGCTCGTCGGGCTCGGCGTCGATGTAGACGGCGTCGGCGAACTCCAGGCGCTCGACGCCGTCGTCCTCGACCGTGGACTCCTCGGGGTCGTCGCCGGTCGGTTCCTCGGGTCGCGTGTCGTCTGAGTGGCTCATTGATGTGCGGGGGGAGAGTGGTCGCTACACTTCGATGATCGTGAACTGGCTCGAGGCGATCCCCACGTCGTAGAAGTTCGCCTCGCCGTCGGTGACGACCACCTCGTACCCGTAACTGCCGGGGTCGAGCGTCTCGGTCTCCAGCGTGCCGGTCCACTGGGCGGTCGACTCCTCGCCGCCCTCCTGCCAGGACAGCTCGACCGGGTCGAAGGCGCCGTCGGTCGACTCCACCGTGACCGAGTCGAACGCGTCGCCGCCGACCAGATCCCCGCTGGACCCGTCGTAGATGCCGACCGAGAAGGTCACGTCCATCTCCGGGCTGAACTGCCGCTCGGGCGCGCACCCGCCGACGAAGCCGTTGGCCGACTCCACGGGCGCGCCGTTCCAGAACGTCTCGGTCGTGACGACGTAGTTGGTCGGGTTGGAGTACTCGATGACCTCGATTGCGTCCTCGAGGATGCCCACGGCCCGGAAGTTCGCGTCGCCGTCCGTGACCTCCACCGTGTAGGCGTAGGTGCCCGTCGAGATGTCCTCCGGGAGCTCCCAGGAGCCGCTCCACTCCTGGGCGGGGTTCTCCTCGTCGTCGCCGGCCCAGCCCAGCTCGACCTCGGGGCCGCCGTCGACGTTGACGACGACGCTGTCGAGGTCCTCGTCGGTGAGCTGGTCGCCCGTCTCGGGGTCGTAGATGCCGACGTAGAACACCGCCAGCATGCCGGGCACGAACCGCCGGGTCGCCGAGCACGCCGACGCGAACGCCGCGCCTTCGGGGACTTCCCCGGTGCCGGTCTCGGCGGTCACGACGTAGTTCTCCGGCTCGGGTTCGGGCGTCGCCGTCGGCGTGTCGGTCGGCGTCTCCGTCGCCGTGTCGGTGGCCGCCGGCTCCGGGGTGTCGGTGTCGCCGTCGCCGCCGGGACAGCCGGCGAGCGCGACGGTAGCCCAGCTGGCGGCCCCGCCGGCGAGCACGCGACGGCGGGTCGCCCCGTCGTCGGGCTCGTCCGCGCCGGTGGACGATTCCTGGTCGGTCGAGTAGCTGCTGTCGCGGCTCATACACACACAACTCCCGGAGGTGGCGACAAAACCCTCCCCGAAGTTCTAACTCTCTGGGAGAGACGGCGTCCGTTTTATCCGAAACTCGCCGAAGACCCTAGCGAGATGGCTGACGACACCTCCGGCGTCGACCGCGGCGACCGCGCGGGCGAACAGGGCGAGCCCGAACCGCCTGGCGAGGACGAACGGTCGGGGTCGAGCGACGGGCGAGTGACGAGGCGGCGGCTCATGGCGGCCGGCGCGGCGACCTGGGCCACCGCGAGTGTCTCCGGTTGTCAGTACATCACCGACCCCGGCACCGGCGACGACGACACCGACACGCCGACGGTCACGACCGAGACGACCACCACCGACGAGCCCGTCGGCCCGGCCACCCCGTCCGACCCCGGCGACGACAACGGGACCGCCGCCCCCGACGGGACCGCCGAGGAGACCCCGACGCCGACTCCCACCCCGACCCCGACGCCGCCGCCGACGACCACCTCCTGTGCCAGCCTCGGTCGGTTCGCCGCCGGGATGGAGGTCGGTCTCCACGTCGCTCTCTACGACCCGGAGACGGGCGAGCCGCTGGGCGACGACGCCGTCGACGCCGTCCGCGTCGAGTTCCCCGACGCCGAGTACGGCCCGCTGGAGCTGAACTGGGAGGGCGACCACGAGGCCTACTCGACCGACACCTGGGGGACGAAGATCGCCACCAGCCCCGAGACCGAACGCGGGACCTACCGCTACGAGGTCACCGTCGAGGCCGACGAAGAGACCGTCGAGACGAAGGTCGCCGACCAGTTCACCGTCGTCTGACCCGGGGGCACGAACCGCGAACGTCGGCGACGGCGCCGAGAATCGGTGACGGTTGCGCCGTGGTTCCCTCTCCGTTCCCCGTCGGCCGCCGCTACTCCTCGATCTCGATCCGGCGGCCGGGCGGCTCCTCCTCTCCTGCGACCGGGAGTTCCACGTCGAGGACGCCGTCCCGGTAAGTCGCGGTGATGCCGTCGGTGTCCACTGCCCGCGGGACGTTCACCTCGTGGTCGAACACGCGCGAACTCCCCGGCCCGCCCGTTCGCCGCGCCGAGACGGTCAGCCGGTTGTTGACCCACGTCACGTCGATGTCCCCCGGGTCGAACCCCGGCAGGTCGACGAAGACCCGGTAGACCCCGTCGTCGCGGTACAACTCGATCTCGTGGTCGGGATGGTGTGTCATCGGACTTGCCCTGCTGGATGCTACCGCACACCCGCGTACCTTCGTTTCGGTAGTTACAGCTCGCTGAGAACGCCGGACCGGCGAGCGGTCCGGCCGGTCGAACTCGCGGAACCGACACCCCGGCCCCGTGGAATACCCTTTTGCGCGCTCGCGACGTAGGTTCCCGACGTGACGGGCAACAGAACGCGACCGGAGACGGGTGAACGGGACCGGCGCGGGTACGCGGTCGACGGCGCGGAGGCGGGCGAGACGCTGGCGGCCGTCGCCGGCGCGACAGCGGCCGGCGTGCTCGTCGTCGACGACGGGCGGATCGCGTTCGCCAACGACCGCGCCGGGCGATATCTCGGGCGCGAACCCGCCGCCCTCGCCGGGAGCGCCGCCGAGTCGGTCCTGCCCGACCGTGCGGTCGACGCGGTCGCGGCGGCCGCCGACGGCGGCGCGGAGCGGCGGGTCGCGTGGCGTGGGTCGGAGAGCGCCGAGGGGGTCGACGCTGGCGTCGCCGCGACGGTCAGCCCCGCCGACGGCGGGCGGGTCGTCGTGACGCTCACGCGGGGCGAGCGGACGGCGCCGGCCGCATCGGGCGGCGACGCCACACCCGACACGTCGGTCAGGGGCGCCGGGGACGACGTGCCGGAAGACGACCCGTCGGCGGGTGACACCGGGCGAAATGCGCTGGCCGACGACACCGCCCGAATCGCGCTCGACGCCGACGGGCGGATCACCGCCTGGAGCGGCGGCGCCGAGGCGGTGACCGGCTGGTCGGCCGCCGAGGCCGTCGGCGCGGACCTGTCGCTTCTGTACCCCGACGACGCCGCGGCCGACCCCGCGGAGACGCTCGACCGCGCGCGGACCGAGGGCGCAGTCGAGACCGAGGGGTGGCGACTGCGCCGCGACGGGAGCGACTTCTGGGCGCACGTCGCGGTCGCGGCCCGCCGGGACGCCGACGGGCGGGTTACGGGGTACGACCTGCGGCTGCGCGACCGGACCGACCGCAAGCGGCTGGCCGACGAGCGCGACCTGCTGGCGACGGTCAACCACGCCATCGCCGACGCCGACGGCTTCCGCGAGGGGGTCGAGACGACCCTCGAAGCCGTCTGTGCGCGCACGCAGTGGGCCTACGGCGAGGCGTGGGTACCTGCCGCCGACGGCGAGCGCCTCGAACACCTCGTCGGCCACGCCGCGTCCGAGCGGCTGGAGCCGTTCCTGGCGGCCAGCCGCGACGTGACCTTCGACGCCGGTGAGGGGCTGCCCGGACGGGTCTGGGCGAGCGAGTCGGCCGAGTGGATCCCGGACGCCTCGGCGGTCCCGGAGCCGACGTTCCACCGGACCGGGACCGCCGAGGAAGTCGGCCTGCAGGCGGCGCTGGGCGTCCCCATCGAGACCGACGACGGCGTCGTCGCGGTGCTGACGTTCTTCCTCCGGGAGCGGCGGGCCGCCGACGAGGAACTGGTCGAGGCGGTCACCGACGTGGCGGCCGACCTGGGCGCGCTGGTGGCCCGCAAGCGCGCCGAGGAGGACCTGCGCACCTTCCGGCAGGCCGTCGAGCAGGCCGGCCACTCCGTCTACGTCACCGACACCGACGGCACCATCGAGTACGTCAACCCGACCTTCGAGCGGGTCACCGGCTACAGCGCCGAGGAGGCGGTCGGCGCCGAACCCTCGCTTCTCAACTCCGGCGAGCACGACGCCGACTTTTTCGCCGACCTCTGGGAGACGATCCGCGACGGCGAGGTGTGGACCGGCGAGGTGCGCAACCGCCGCAAGTCCGGCGAGCCCTACGTCGTCAACCAGACCATCGCACCCATCGTCGACGACGACGGAGAGATCGAGCGGTTCGTCGCCGTCAACGACGATATCACCGACCAGAAGCGACGCGAGCGTGAGCTGCGCAGCCAGCGCAACTCCCTGCGCCGGATCAAACAGATCATCGAGAGCCTGCGGCCGATCAACCGCGAGCTGGCGCGGGCGGACACCCGGGAGGCCGTCGACCGGGGCGTCTGCGAGCAGCTGACCGCCTCGGAGACGTACCTCGCGGCGTGGGTCGGCGAGTACAACGCGGCCGCCGACGAGATCACGCCCCGCGAGTGGGCCGGCGTCGACGACGAGTTCGTCGAGGGGCTCGACCTCGCGCTCGACGGGCACGGGAGCGAGGGAACCGGAGGCGAGCCGGAGGAGGACCTCTACCGCCGCGCGGTCGCCGACGGTGAAGTGCAGGCGGTCCGCGATCTGACGACGGCTCCGGATGCGGGCCCGCGCCGCGAGCGCGCGCTGGCTCGCGGCTTCCAGTCGCAGGCGGTGGTGCCGGTCGTCTACGGCGACTCCGTGCTCGGGGTCGTCACCGTCTACTCGGCGCGGCCCGACGCCTTCGACGAGTACGAGCGGGGGCTACTGGGCGAACTCGGCGAGCGGGTCGGCCACGCAATCAACGCCGCCGAGAACCGGCAGCTGCTCCACACCGACACCGTCGTCGAGCTGGAGTTCGAGGTCGGCACCCGCGACTCGCCGGCCGCGAGCGTCGCGGGCGAGCTGGGCTGTCGGCTCTCGCTGAACGGCGTCGCGCCCGCCGCCGAGGGGTCGTACGTCTGTTACGTCGCCGTCGACGGCGCCCGCCCGGGGGCGGTCGCCGACCGGCTCGCCGAGCGCGACGCCGTTGTCGGGACCCGGGTGGTCGAGGCCCACGGCGAGACCGGCGTCGTCGAGGTGACCGGCGGCGCCGACCCCGTGGCCGCGCTGGTCGAGCGCGGCGCGACCGTCCGAGAGTTCGAGACGACCGGCGAGGTGGCGACGGTCCGCTGCGAGACGGCGCCCCGCTCGGACGTGGAGGCGCTGATCACCGCCGTCGAGGCCGCCGGCGAGGACACCGTCTTCGTCGCCAAGCGAACCCGCGACCGCGACGTGCGGACCGTCGAGTTGACCCGCAGCGCCGTCGCCGAGCGGCTGACCGACCGCCAGCGCGAGGCGCTCGCACTCGCCTACCACGCCGGCTACTTCGCCTCCCCCCGCAACTCAACCGGCGAGGAACTGGCCGACGTGCTCGGGATCGCCTCGCCCACCTTCTACCGCCACGTCCGCGAGGGCACCAGGAAGGTCCTCGAACTCCTGGTCGAGGCCGAGGACGCGCCGCTGGCCGACGTGACACGAATCGAAGGCTAGTTGACTAGCTTCTACGGAAACCTTTCGGGCGGACAGTACTAGTCAGATAGCTCCGTCGGCTATGGCCGCAGGGGGAGAAGGATCGGGTACAGATGGACACAACCAGAGACCGGGCGTTCCTGGACGCGGTGGGCGACGAGGACTGCAAGACGATCCTCGACGCGGTGCGGGAGGAGGCCAAGACCATCCCGGAGCTGTCCGAGGAGTGCGACATCCCGCTGTCGACGGCCTACCGGAAGGTCAACCGGCTCCAGGAGGCGGAGCTCGTGGCCGAAAAAAACCGGCTACCGGAAGACTGCCGGCCGAAGAACGTCTACGAGCTGAACTTCGACGGGGCCGTGGTCACGATGGGTGAGGACGGCTTCGCCGTCGAGTTCGCCGGGGAGTCGTCGAAGCCGGCCGCGTTCGACGGGGTCGTCGAGCCGCCGAGCTCGGCGGTCGGGAGCGACTGACCGGGGCCATGGCGCGGTTCAGCGTCGACTGCGAGACGTGCTCGTTCACCGCCGAGGCCCCATCGGTCGCGGCGGCGCTGTCCGAGGAGCGCGCCCACCGGCGCGAGCAGGGCGTCGAACACCGGGTGACTATCGAGCGGTGTTCGCGACGCCGGGAGCGACCGGACCCGCCCGCGACCGGCCGACCACCAGCGACCGGACCCGACAACAGATGACCTATCACAGGAGGACGAACGCATGACGACGGACCCGACCGTCGTCGTCGGCGTCAAGCAGGTGCCCGACGACGACGAAGTACGGATCGACCCCGACACGGGACACCTCGACAGGGCGAGTGCGCCGGCGGTGTTGAACCCGCCGGACCGCGACGCGCTCGAGGCGGCGCTGCAGTTGCGCGACGCGGCGGGCGGCACCGTCGTCGCCGTGACGATGGGGCCGCCGACGGCGACGGACGTGCTCGAGGAGGCCGTCGCCGTGGGCTGTGACGACGCCGCGCTGATCACCGACCGCGCGTTCGCCGGCAGCGACACCTGGCCGACGAGCCTGACGCTGGCCGCGGCCGCCGAGTCGCTCGGCGCCGACGTGGTCGTCTGCGGCGAGGAGACCACCGACTCTTCGACCGGCCAGGTCCCGCCTGGGATCGCCGCTCACCTCGGGTGGGCGCAGGTGACCTACGCCGAGGCGCTCGAACCGGCGTTCGACGAGGACCGACTCGTCGCCCGCCGCGACGTGGAGGGCGGCTACGAGGTCGTCGCGGCGGACCTCCCGGTCGTCGTCGCGGTCGCCTACGGCGAGTTCGAGCCCCGGCCCGCGGGCCTGCACCGCAAGCTCTACGCCGAGACCGAGTTCGAGCCGCTGGAACTGTCGGCCGCCGACATCGGCCTCGACGACGAGGAGGTCGGCATCGGCGCCTCGCCGACGGAGGTCGGCGGCATGGAGACGGTCGAGCCCGTCGAGCGCGAGCGCGAGACCGTCGCGGGCGCCGAGGAACTGGCCGACGCGCTGGCCGAGACGGGGGTGGTCGGATGAGCGGCGAGAAGGCCGGCGCCGTCGACCCCGACGAGTACAGCGACGTGTGGGTGTTCGTCGAGGAGCACGACGGCGACGTGATGACCGTCTCGTGGGAGCTGCTCGGCGAGGCCCGCGGGCTGGCCGACGACCTCGGCGAGGACCTGGTCGCGCTCGTCATCGGCGAGGACGCGGACGACGTGGCCCGGGAGGCGGTCGAGCGGGGCGCCGACCGCGCGCTGGTCGCGGACGACCCCGTCTTCGAGCCCTACCGCGCGGACCCCTACGGCGAGCAGTTCCGCGCGCTGGTCGAACAGCGCCACCCCGCGGTCGTCCTCATCGGCGGCACCCACACCGGCCGGGACTTCGCCGGCCGGGTCGCCGTGCCGGCCCACGCCGGGCTGACCGCCGACTGCACGGAGCTGGGCGTCGACGACGACGGCCTCCTGGAGGCGCGCCGGCCCGCGTTCGGCGGGAACGTCCTCGCGACCATCGTCTGCGAGGACCACCGCCCGCAGATGGCGACGGTCCGGCCAGGCGTCTTCGCGGCGGCCGACCGCGACCCCGACCGCGACGGCGAGGTCGAACAGGTGGGCGTGGTCGTCGACGAGAGCGACACCGTCAGCGAGGTCCGCGAGCGGGCCGTCGGCGACACGGCCGACATCACCGAGGCCGACCGGATCGTCGCCGTCGGCGGCGGCTGCGACGGCGACCTCGGCCCGGCCGAGGAACTGGCGGACGCGCTCGACGCGGAGCTTGCGGCCAGCCGGAAGGCCGTCGACGAGGGCTGGGTCGACGGCTCCCGCCAGGTCGGCCAGACCGGCAAGACCGTCCGGCCGGAGCTGTACGTCGCCGTCGGCGTCTCCGGCGCCGTCCAGCACGTCGAAGGGATGAACGACAGCGAGGTCGTCGTCGCCGTCAACGACGACCCCAACGCCCCGATCTTCGAGCACGCCGACTACGGCGTCGTCGGCGACCTCTTCGAGGTCTGTCCGGCGCTGGCCGAGCGAGTCCGCGAGGACGGCCTCGTCGATGCCGCCGACGCGGAACCGGAGGCCAGACCATGAGCGACACGGGATCCGAAGCGAGCACTGACGCAGGAGCCGACCGTATCGACCTGGACAGCCGGGAGACGGCGACGCCGGACTACGACGGCGCCTTCGACGCCGTCGTCGTCGGCGCGGGGCTGGCCGGCAGCACCGCCGCGCTGACGATGGCCGAGCACGGGCTGGACGTGCTGATGGTCGAGCGGGGCCGGTTCCCCGGCGCGAAGAACGTCTTCGGCGGCGTGCTCTACACCCCGACGCTGCGCGAACTCGTCGACGTCGAGTCGGCGCCGCTGGAGCGGTACATCGCGGAACGGCGCTTCGGGATGCTCACCGACGACGACGAGACGGCCGTCTCGCTGAGCCCCGGCGAGTGGCACGAGCCGCCGCACAACGACTCCTACACCGTCCGCCGGGGCGCGTTCGACGAGTGGCTCGCCGAGCAGGCGGTCGAGGCCGGCGCGACGCTGGTCTGCCGGACGACGGTCACCGACCTCCTCCGGGAGGGCGACCGGGTCGTCGGCGTCGAGACCGACCGCCCCGACGGGACCGTGCGAGCCCCCTACGTCGTCCTCGCCGAGGGCGGCAACTCGCTGGTGAGCGAGCGGGCCGACCTGAAAGCGCCCGAGCGCCGCGAGAACGTCGCCGTCGGCGTCAAGGAGGTCCTGGAGTTCCCCGACCGCGAACACGCCATCGAGGACCGCTTCCGGGTGAGCGGCGACGCCGGCGCCTCCTACCACTACTTCGGCGAGGGCGCCGTCGGCGACGCCTTCGGCGGCGGCTTCGTCTACACCAACGAGGACACCGTCAGCGTCGGCCTGGCCTACCGCCTCTCGGACGCGGCGACCGGCCAGCCCGACCCCGAGGCGACGCTGGACGGCTTCAAGACCCACCCGGCAGTCGCGCCCCTGCTCCGGGGCGCCCGCACCGTCGAGTACACCGCCAAGACCATCCCCGAGGGCGGCGCCGAGGCGATGCCACAGCTCGTCCACGACGGCGCCGTGCTCGTCGGCGACACGGCGGGGCTGGTCCTCAACAACGGTCTGCACCTCGAAGGCACGAACATGGCCGTCGAGAGCGGCTACCACGCCGGGAAGGCGGTCGCCGACGCCGCCCAGCGGGGTCGCACGGACGCCGACGCGCTCGCGGGCTACCGCGAGGCCCTCGAATCGTCGTTCGTCGTCCGGAACCTCGACCGCTACGAGTGGCTGATCGAGCGGGTCCAGGAGGACCGACAATTGCTGTTCGAGGAGCTGCCGCGGGCAGTCGCCGACGCCGGCAGCGAGTACTTCCGGATGGACAGGGCGCCGAAAGACCAGCACGCCGAGACGGCCAAGCGGGAGCTCCTGCAAGCCGTCGGCGGCTACACCGGGGCCGCGAAGCTCGCGGTCCGCTACCGAAATCTCCTATGAGCGTCGAACCAGGCATCCCCAGCGTCGACAACGAATCGCTCGAAGACCGCCTCTACACCGTCAAATACGAGGACCCCGGCGACTCCCACCTCGACGTGACGATTCCCGGGATCTGCGCCGAGAAGTGCCGCACCGACGACTGCGCCGCCGTCTGTCCCGCCGGCGTCTGGCGCGTGGGCGAGGACGGCGTCCCGGAGATCGCCTACGAGAACTGCCTCGAGTGCGGTAGCTGCCGGTGGGCCTGCCCCCACGGCAACGTCGAGTGGACCTACCCCGACACCGGGGCGGGTGTCACGTACAAACACGGGTGAACCGACGAGCCACGAGGCACACCGATGACCGACACCTACGACCGGGGGACCGTCGAGGACTTCGGCCGGTGGCGGGAGTTCAGCGCCGGCATGTGGGCGTGGGTCCTCCACAAGTTCACCGGCTGGCTGCTCGTCGGCTACCTGTTCACCCACATCGCGGTGCTGAGCACCGCGACCGCAGCGGACCCCGCGGTCTACACCGAGACGCTCAGAGGTCTCGAAGCGCTACTGGTCGTCCGCCTGCTGGAGATCGGTCTGCTCGCCGTGGCCGTCTTCCACATGCTCAACGGCGTCCGCCTGCTGTTCGTCGATCTGGGGATCGGGCTGGACCGCCAGGCGACGACGTTCTACGTGACGCTCGTCGTCACCGCCGCGATCACGGTCGTGAGCGTCCCGACGTACCTCGCGGGGGTGTAGACCGGGCTCGCACACCCGCGATTCGGCACGACCGACCGCACCGGCGTATCGGTCACGATCCCACCTCACCCCACCCGACCACCACGACCCGAGCAAACCGAACCCACCACCACACCGCCATGCCCGACAACTGGTACTGCCTCGACTGCGACCGGCGCATCGACCCGGACGACCGCACCCGCCACGGCGCTGCCGGCCACCACCTGCGCGGGGTCCCGCTGCCGAGTCCGCCGTCGTCGACGGCCATCCGGCGGGTCCAGGCGGCCGAGACCGCGATCCGTCCGGTCCAGGCGGCCGAGACACGGCTCGCTCGTCGGCCCGGGGACTGACTCACCGCGGTCCCCAGAACGACAGTGGGCCGACGGCGGGATCCCCACTTACCGGCTCACTCGTCGTCGGCCGGCGTCGCCAGCAGGTCCGCCTCGTAGGCCGCGACCGCCTGGACGACCTTGTCGGCGTCCTCCTCCGGAACGTCGAACGCCGCCAGCGTCTCCTCGAGGATGTCGATCGCCCGCAGGATGTGGTCCTCGGTGAACGGGACGTGCAGGTGCGCTTCCCGGACCGGCGCCGCGTCGTACGACTCGGGGCCGCCCGCGGCCTCGCAGAGGAACTCCGTCTGTGTCCGCCGCAGCATCTCCAGGTCCGCGTCCTCGAAGAACGGCCCGAGTTCGTCGTCGGCGACCAGCCGGTCGTAGAACTCGTCCACCACGGCCCGGATCCCCTCGCGTCCGCCGAGTCGGTCGTAGAGTCTCGTCTCCGTCATGCGGATACCACGGTGCCGTCTCGACATCACGCTACCGCCGGTTCCCAGCCGCTGGGACCGACCGGGCCGAGCTACCGGCCGGACGACTGCGCTCGGAACCGTATATATTACTGATTTCGATGATTTGTCTATTTTTGATATGATCGGCACTGTCGGCGGACTATCCCGGCTCCGCCCGGTTCGGACGGTCGGCCGTATCTCTGTCTCGAATATGGCCGTATACTACGATCATAGCCGGGAAAATCCGAAACAGTATTTAGAGGTCCGCGTGGGAGCGCGATCTCGATGCCCCGCCGAGACTCCATCACAGGAGTTGGGGCTATTAGGCACCTTCTCAACGTTTTCTGACCCCATCTGTTTTGAATCGGTGCTCTGGTACGCCCCGACGGGGCCACACCGGTCGCCCGCTGCTGATAATAATTTAAATATGATAGTATATTCGAAAGATAAGATTCAATATTCAAATACGGCCGAACCCGTCGGCGACCGGCCGCGTCGCACCTGGGCGCGGACGCTCGACGTACGCGTCGAGGGCTATAGCGCCTCTCCCGGGAACGGGGAACGGAGTGTGTGACCCGTCCCTGGACCCACTACGGCCAGTTCGCAGGTGGGCGCTGGTCGCCCGTGCGTGATGCGGACCCTGCCATTCGTATCGGAAATCCGAGAGGGTATCGACGATCCCGCCACGAAGCGCGGGTAACGCAGCAGTAACCGGGTTTCAGACCACTCAGCGTACAGTTATTACCCTCGCCGGTGAACAGATACTATACGTAACCCACTATCGAAGGGTTATGTACTTCGGAGGAGACACACATGGCAGAACTCACGATACTCAACGGACTCGCTGGTGGACTGGTCGCGACGATCGTCATGACGGTGTTCATGATGACGCTGGGAGACGATTCGCCGCCGCCGACGGCGCTGTTCTGGTCGAAGTACGTCGGCGACGGCGACCCGGACGACTACATGATGCAGGGGATGGTTTTGCACATGATATACGGGGTCGTCGCCGGGCTCGTGTTCGTGGTCGCCGTTCCCGTGCTCGGTCTCACCATCGGGTCGACGACGACGGCGGTCCTGTTCGGACTCGCGTACGGGTTCGTCCTGTTCGTCGGGGCGGCCGTCTTCTGGATGAACGTCGTCCTCGACCTGGATCCCGAGATGCCGATGGTCGCGACCTTCCTGCTGTTTCACCTCGTCTACGGTGCCGTCTTCGGCGTCTGGCTCCAGCTGGGCGTTCTGTAAGCGAGCCCTCGGCGGCGAACCCCGGACCCGACACCAGGGATCGACCGTCCCCGCGGTTTCGGCCGTCACAGACACCGGTAAGTCTGTCTCGGTGTGAAAGGGCTAATGGAACCAGAGACCGATCAGGACACATGACTGAGCGAGGACGCTCCCGTCGGGAACTGTTGCGGACCGCAGGCGGGGTCACGGCCGGGGCGGCTGCCGGGCTGGCAGGCTGTCTGGGAGGCAGTGGCGGATCGTCGCCGGATTCGCTGACTCTCGGGACGCTGAACGTCTTCCCGATGATGCAGTACTTCGTCATCGACCAGCAGGGGTGGTACGACGACCTCGGGCCCGACATCGACGTGCAGACGTTCGGTGGCGGCCCGCCGCTCGTGCAGGCGTACGCGTCGGGCGATATCGACTTCGCCTACGTGGGGATCAGCCCCGGACTGGTCGCCATCGCCAACGGGGTCTCGTCGAAGGTCGTCGCGGCGAACGTGGTCGAACCCAACGTGATGGTCGGGAGCGGCGAGTTCCGGTCGTACTGGGTCGAACACGGGCCCGACGCCTTCGAACAGTTCCGGTCCGACAAGGGCCGCAAGCCGCGGTTCGCGACGCTGCCGGCCGGTTCCACTCCGGACGTGTTCCTGCGATACTGGATCACCGAAGTGCTCGGTCTGGACCTGGACGTCGTCGAGATCGTCGGCCAGAGCCCGAGTGCGCTCCAGTCGACGCTGTCGAGCGGGAACGCCGACGCCGGGAGCGCCATCGAACCGGTCCCGACGATACTCCAGGAGAACCCGGACACCGACATGGAACCGTTCATCTACGCCGGCGAGATCATGCCGGGCCAGCCGGGTGCGGTCCTCCAGCCCTCCCAGTCGCTGGTCGACGACAACCCCGACCTCGTCCAGGAACTCGTCGACATCCACGTCCGGGCGACGGAGTTCATCCACGAGAACCGGACCGAGGCGGCCGAGATGGCCAGCGAGGTGGTCGGGTCCGATATCCTCTCGGCGGACGTCGCGACGAAGGCCATCAACACCCCCGCGTCGAACTTCATCTCGAATCCGCGGCGGGTCGTCGAGAAGTCGCTCGTGTACAACGACTTCCACCAGCAGCTCGACTCCGTCGACACGGACCTGTCGGAATCGGACGTCTTCGACCACAGCTTCTACGAGGAGGCGAGCGGTGGCGGGCAGTAGTGAACCCGAGACGGTCGGCTACTCGACCGGGGGCCTCCGGCTCGAACGGGGGCGGACGCTCGGGATTCAGGTCGGCGCGCTCGCCGTGTTCGTCCTCGTCTGGTGGGCGGGCGCGCTCGTGACGCCACAGAACCTCCTTCCCCGGCCGCCCGCCGTCCTCGATGTCCTCGTCGCCGACGTTGCGTCCGGCCGGGTGTTCGAGCTGATCTGGCAGAGCCTCCGCCACTACGTCCCCGGGCTGCTCGTCGGATCGGCGTTCGGGATGGCCGTCGGTATCCTTGTCGGCTGGTCGCGGACTGCGGAACTCTCCGTCGGGACGGTCGCCGGGATACTCCGTCCGGTCCCGCCGCTGGCGTGGATCCCCTTCGCGATCATCTGGTTCGGGTTGAACGACCGCGGCGCCGCCTTTATCATCGCCATCGTCGCCTTCTGGATCAACTACTACAACGCCGAGAGCGGCGTCAAGGGGGTCGACGACCAGCTGCTCGAAGTCGGGCAGTCGCTGGGCACGAAGTCGGACCTGGGGCTCATCAGACGCGTCGTCCTCCCGTCGGCGATGCCGGAGCTGTTCACCGGGTTCCGGACGGCCGCCGGCCAGGCGTGGATGGTGATGGTCGCGGCCGAACTGCTGGGCGTGCCCGGCATCGGGAAACACCTCTGGGACGCCGCGAACTTCCTCCAGATGCAGGTCGTCATCGCGTACATGCTCGTGATCGGGATCCTGTTCCTGATCTCGGATCGCCTGATCAAACTCGTCGAAGCGCGCACGCTCGCCTGGCGGTGATTCAGATGACACAACAGAACTCGACCAGCCGTTCCGAACCGGCGGACGAAGCACGGACTCGCGACTATCCCCAGATCCGCGTCGACGGCGTCTCGAAGACCTACGAGAGCGAGAGCGGCCCGGTCGAAGCGCTGACCGGCGTCGACTTCGACGTCGACCACGGCGAGTTCGTCTCGATCGTCGGTCCCTCCGGCTCGGGGAAGTCGACGGTCTTTCGCATCATCGCCGGACTCGAAGCACCGACTGACGGGGCCGTCCTCGTCGACGGAGAACCGGTCGACGAACCCGGTCCCGACCGCGGGATGGTCTTCCAGGACGACGCGCTGTTTCCCTGGCGCACCGTCGCCGGCAACGTCTCGTACGGCCTCGAAGAGGTCGGCCCGCCCGACGGGTTCACCACCGAGGAACGGATCGACTACTGCCTCGAACTCGTCGGACTGACCGACAAGGCCGACGCGTATCCCAAAGAGCTGTCGGGCGGCCAGCGCCAGCGCGTCGGCATCGCACGCGCGCTCGCCGTCGACCCGCCGATTCTCCTCATGGACGAACCGTTCGGGAGCGTCGACGCTCGAACGAAAACGTCGCTGCATCGGGAACTGCTCGACATCTGGGCGGAGACCGAGAAGACGATCTGTTTCGTGACACACGACATCGAGGAGGCGGTCTACCTCTCCGACCGGGTCGTCGTGTTCTCGACGGCGCCCGGAACTGTCCTCGACATCATCTCGGTCGACCTCCCGCGTCCGCGGGACCGGACCGGCGACGCGTTCACCGAGATCAAAGCCGACGTGCTCTCGTATTTCGAAGACGAGGAGAACTGACCGTCGGCGACCGAGTTCGCCCCGGATATACTGCGGGACACCCGGTGAGGACTGGGTAACTAATCCGTTTTTGTCGCTCGCGTTCGACCACTGGACCAAGATGGTCAGCGCCGGTCCAGTATCCGAGCAGTCCCGCGGTCGCATGATCGACGAAGACCCCGATTTCGAGGAGATACTCGTCTGTGTGTTCGGTATCAGAGACCACGAGGTCAGGACGTATTTGATGGTGCTCGACAACCCGGACAGCACGGTCGAAGAACTCGCCGACCGCCTGGACCGGGACCGGTCGAACGTCAACCGCGCCCTGGCGACGCTCCGCGAGAAGGGGCTCGTGAGTCGCAAAAACAGGATCGTCCCCGGCGGCGGAAACGTCTACCAGTACACCGCCACCCCACTCGCCGAAGCGCGGGCGCTGATGCACGAGACGCTCGACGAGTGGACCGACTCCGTCCACACGCGTATCGACCGGTTCGGCGACGAGGAGTTCTGAGCCCGATTCGGCGAGGGGGTCACACAGTACGAACGGATAGTGCTGGGTCCCCGCGGGAGTGCTACTCGGGCGTGTCGCTCCGCCCGGGGACGCCCCGGCCCTGGTAGAAATCGCCGCCCCAGTTGCCCACCCAGATGTCCTGGTTGGCGAGGTACAGCGCCTCGGCGGTCCGGAAGCGCGGGTCGGTGACCGACCACTCGTCGGTCCCGGCGTCGTACTCGACTTCCGCGTTGTACACCGCGGCCTGGCCGAACTCCCCGCCCGCCTCGGGCGGGAGCGGCAGCGGGTGCTCGGCGTTCTCGCTGCGGGAGGGCGGTCGCTCGGCCCGCTGGAGTCGCCCGCGGTTGAACGTCTGGTTGAAGAACGTCGCGAACGTCTCCCGGACGCCAGAGCGGCCGAGCACGGCGTCGGCCGCGTTCAGCCCGCCGGTGATGTCGCCGGCGTCCCGAGCCGTAATCGCGTACGTCGAGTCGTCGGTGCCCGACATGAACGTGCCCGCGTCGGCGTCCCACAGTTCGTCGGTCATGTAGCCGACGACCTCGCTCGCCGTGTCGCTCCGGTCGACGCCGTCAAGCTGGGAGGCCCACAGCAGGCCCTGTGCGACGATCCCCTGGGTCGCGGCCTGGTTTTCGGCGCCGCCCTCGACGCGGCCGTTGCCGGCGAGGTTGTCGTCGACTACGTCGGCGAGCGCGTTGGCGTAGTCGGCGGCGGACGACCGCAGTTCGTCGTTCCCAGCCTGCGGGCCGTAGTAACCGACGGCGCCGAGCATCTCGCCGACCGACCGGGTCGACTCCGCCGACGCCACCTCGCTCGCGTCGAACAGATCCATCGTCGCCTGAGCGACGCCGTCGGTGATCTCCTGGATACCGACCGGCGGGTCGAAGACGGCGTCCGCGCCGGCCTCCTTCGGGATCAGCGGCCGCGGATTGACGTAGCCGAACCAGCCGTTCCGCGCGAGGCTGGTCAGGTCCGAGAGGAACCACAGCATCGCCGAGTGGTGGTGCGGGCGCCGCGTCTCGTCGACGATCCGTCCTTCGCTCGGGTGGTACTCCGAGAGGAACTCGAAGCTGTCGCCGTGAGTCAGGGCGCCGTTGCCCCTGGAGCCACCGGCCAGGATCGCGGCGTTGACCCCGACCTGCGCGAGCGTCGACAGCAACTGCGCCCGGAACTTCGGCGCGATCTCACCGGGGAGCAGGTCGAAGTGGTTCTGGAAGTTCTTCGCCCACGTCACACCTTTGAGGTGGGTCCACGCGACCGAGGACGGGCTCACGACCAGCGACGACTCGCTCTTGTCCCAGGCGAGCGTCGACGCGTCGGGCCGTCCCGTGTCGTCCTCCATGACCGGTTGCTGCGTGAAGTGCGGGTCGCCTTCCGTGAACGACGCCAGCGAGAGGTTCGGGTCGGTGATCGGCGGCCGGTCGACGTCGGCGTGTTCGAGCATCGCCGGCATCCGCTGGGCCTGCAACTGCTCCATCTGTTCGTTGAGCGGGAAGGGGACGCCGTTGCCGCTCATCGCGATGTTGGTGCTCATGTTGTACAGCGAGTACCAGTAGGCGTCGAACGACGCGGCCTGGAAGCCGTACTCCTGGCCCGAATCGGTCGCCGTCGCGGTCCCCTCGGGCTCGCCGACGACGACCGCGCCCTTCATGCCCATCCTGCGGTGGGGGTTGCAGTAGTAGGTCACGGTCCCCGCACTCTCAAAGGTCTGCGGGAACGTCGTCCCCGCCTCGTTCGTCGGGTCACCGCTCCGGAAGTCGGCGCCGGACTGGGCGACGACGTTGTGGCTGCCGCCGTTGCCGGTCCACTCCCAGGTGACTTCGGTGCCGGGGTCTACCCACACAGCCGGCGGCGCGAAGCCGAACCCGCCGCCGTTCGCCTCGGCGCCGACCTCGATCGTCACCGAGCCGTTCCCGCGCATGTCGGCAGTCGTCCCGTCGTAGTTGCTCGTGTCGCTCAGCCAGCCGCCGAAGTCGAACTCCGCGCCGCCCGACCCGGACATCGGCGCCGCGGTCGGCGTCGCGGTCGGCGCTGCGGTCGACTCGTCTCCCCCTTCGTCGTCTCCCCGGGCGGGCGTGTCGGTCGCCGTCTCCGTCGAACAGCCCGCGATACCGCCGATCGCTGCGATGCCACTGAGTCTGAGAAACCGTCGTCGTTCGGGGTCCATGTGCAGGTAGACGGTGACCCACCTGACCCTTGGGTGTGCCCCGGAACCCCCAGCCGGCGCACGGACGGGAAACGGCTATACGCGCCGGACCTCCGCGGTAATAGAAGGTATCGGCGCTGTGTGCGAGTGCGGTCGTGTCGCCCACGCGCCCGACCGGTCGCGACGAGATCGGTGGTTCCCACTGTCCGTGACGCACTGCGATAGAAACGGTGACCGGCCGGCCGTGTCAGCAGTCGACGAGCGAGCAGTCGTAGACGAACGTCTCCTGGAGCCGGTCGATCTCGTCGAGGAGGGTCCCGACCTCGGGACGGTCGCCCGGCGAGTCGCCCTCGTAGGTGTAGACGACCTCGGCGTCGTCGCCGCGGGTGTCGAGGACCACGCTCTCCGGGAGCCGCCCGATGAGGTCGTGGAGTTCGCCCAGTTTCCCGTACCGGGTCGGCTGGTCGTACCTGTCTGCGATGTCCTTGTCGGGGTCGGCCAGCAGCGGGAACGGGAGGTCGAACTGCTCCTGCCAGTCGGCCGCCCGCTCGACGGGTTCGGGCAGTACCGGGAGGACGACCGCGTTCAGTTCCGCGAACTGGCGCGCCTCCTCGGCCAGCGTCTGTACCTGGTTCTTGCACTTCGGACAGTGGTAGTCCCGGAGCAACAGCAACACGGCGAAGTCGACGGTGTCGACGACGCGGTCGAGCGAGAGCGGGTCCGGGCCGATACCCACGTTCGGGAGTTCGAAGCTCGGCGCGACCACCCCACTGTCCAGGTCGGGCGAGGACATGGACGAACTATCGCCGGCCGAAACAATCAGTATTTTGTAACGTTCCGGTTACCGGGCGAGGCCGCGGTCACCGGGCTACCGGGTTGTAACCGAGGGTCGGTCGGTGGTCGCTCTCGACGGTCAGCGCCCGGTGGTGACGGTCAGGCGACGACGAACTCCGTCACGAGGACGACGAGGCCAACGAGTCCGAACACGATACCCAGCCCGGTCTCCATCAGTTCGCTGGGGACGTACTTCCCGACGCGCGTCCCGATCGTGCCGCCGACGACGACCCCGGGAATCGACCAGGCGACGACGTACCAGACCGGCGTCGCGGTCAGCGCGTGGACGAGCGCGCCGGCGCCGGCGGCGATCGCCAGCACGAACACGCTCGTCGCGACGGCGACCCGGGGCGGGATCCGACAGCGGACGATGAGCTGGGTCGTGACGATCTCCGGCAGGCCGGCGCTGATCAGCCCCGTGATGAACGCGCCGACGGTCGACAGCGCCACGCCGGGCGGGCGCCAGCAGGTGTCGTAGGTGAACGTCTCGCCGTCCGCCGCCTCGACGGTGGTCGTTCCCCGGCCCGTGTTCTTCTCGCGGAGGAACTCGCCCTCGCACTCGCCGGGTTCGCACTCCTCGGGCGACTCGTAGTAGACGAGAAAGGCCCCGAGCACGAGCAGCCCGACGCCGAAGATGCCCTTGAGGACTGTCGTCGGGACGTAGTGTGCCGCCAGCGCGCCGGCGACGACCGCTGGGACGGCACCGAGCAACAGCCACTTGGCCGTCCTGAAGTCGACCACGCGCTGTCTGACGTACGACCGTAGCCCGTTGCCCATGCCGAACACCTCCGTCAGGAGTCCCGCGCCGATGGCCTGCGACGGCGTCAGTCCGACCACGAGCATGAAGAACGGGCTGAAAAACAGCGCCCCGGAGACGCCGGAGGCAAGGGCGACAGCCGAGAACGCGATCGAGGTCGGGAACACCCACCAGTGGGCGAGGAACCGGGTCGTGAACGCCGGGTCGACGAGGCTGGCCCCACCGAACTGGGCCAGCGCCGCCCCGTCGGCCGACGTGACCGCGCCGGCGACCGGTTCGCCGAGCGTCACCGCACCGACGACGACCAGCAGGAGACCGACGATGTTCCGTCTCATTCAGGCGAACAGGCTATCGATGGTCTCGTCGTCGGGCGTCCAGCCGACGAACTCGCCGCCCTCGAAGGGCAGGTCGACCGCGGCGACGTAGTTGCAGAGGCCGACGTAGAAGTCGACCAGCAGCCCGACGGCGACGATCTCCCCCGGCGAGTACGCCCCGGCAAGCGCCGCGTGGATCTGGTCGGTCACCTCGCCCGTCGCGACGGCCCCCGCGTACTGCAGGAGGACGAACTCCTCGTCGTCGAACCCGGAGTAGTCGTCACCGCCGATGGCGCGCATCTCGGCCGTCCCGACGCCCTTGTCGCGGGCGATGTCGACGTGCTGGTGCCACTCGTAGCGGGCACCGCGGGCCCGCGCGACCGTCAGGATGACCAGTTCCTTCGTCCGGGGCGTCAGCTGCTCGTAGAGCGTCTCCAGATACTCCAGCGTCGCCTCCAGCAGCTCTGGATTGTGCGCCCACACGCGGAAGATGTGCCGGTCACCGAGGTAGTCGTCGGTGAAGAGGTAGTGGTACTGTTCGGGAATCTCTCCGTTCGAGAGGAGTTCCAGTCTGGTCATACGACGAAGTACGACGGGAGTGTCATTAACGGTATCTCACACGCTGGTAACCGCCTTCCGTCCGGACCGGAGTCATCGGGTGAGCCACGCGTAACCCCCTGTGAGGCGGGTTAGCGAACGTATTTGGGTTTCTACCCGTAAGCTAGTAGTACGAGGTAATCAACCGATGTCAGTCACCGACGAAGACACCGAATATCAGACGGTCGGGACGGACGCCGCCGATCTCCAGCGGTACGACGACGTGACGCTCGACGACGGGAAAGTGCTCATCTACGACCAGGACGACGAGGCAGCGTGGATCCAGTCCACGTCCGCGATCGGACTCGAGTTCATGACCTGACCGGCCTTGGGCCGCTCCGTCGACGATTCGCCCGCGAACCCCTCCCGAGACAGTCGACCGGATGTAGATATTGTATAGTAACCGACCTTCTACTAGTAACCGTTAAGGTGTCGGGCGTCGATCGGAACGTATGGACGACCTTCCGAACGGGGACGGGACCGAGCAGCTCGAAGTCTGGTGTGCGGGCGAAGAGTGGTGTCCGGTCACGACGACCGCCTCCTTAATCGGAAAGAAGTGGCACCCTGTCATCGTGCATCGGCTCCTCGAACACGGCCCCAGCGGGTTCAACGAGCTGC
The DNA here is from genome assembly GCF_051414055.1 of Halosimplex halobium. Classification (NCBI taxonomy): domain Archaea; kingdom Methanobacteriati; phylum Methanobacteriota; class Halobacteria; order Halobacteriales; family Haloarculaceae; genus Halosimplex; species Halosimplex halobium. The sequence continues at coordinate 138,768 of NZ_JBLKNX010000011.1, read as the reverse complement.
AGGAGAACGTCGACGGGATCTCCAGCAAGGTGCTCTCGGACAGCCTCGAAGACCTGGAGGACAACCAGCTCGTCGAGCGGGAGATAATCAGCGAGAAGCCGTTCCGCGTCCACTACTCGCTCACCGAGTACGGCGAGTCGCTCCAGCCGGTCATCTACGCGATGCGGGACTGGGGGATGGAGTACCTGACCGAGCCCGAAGACGGGTCGGCGGACTGAGTTCCGACCCGTGCTCTCGACGGCCACGCTGGTCCTCGCCGGGTTCGTCGTCCTGTTCGGCGGGCTGGTCAAGGGGACCGTCGGCTTCGGCTACGCCATCGCGAGCACCGCGCTGCTCGCGGTCTTCCTGTCGCCCTCGACCGCCGTCGTGTTGCTGATCGTGCCGATGCTGGTCGCGAACGTCTCGCTGGTGCGCGAGCTCGACCGCGCGGAGGTCGCCCGCTGTCTGGAGCGGTTCTGGCCGTACGTCCTGTCGGCGATGGTCGGGACCGCGGTCGGGATGGTACTGCTGGAGTTCGTTCGGACCGCGCTGCTGACGCCGGCCCTCGGCGCCTTCACGCTCGCCTACGTCGCGGTCAAGCAACCCTGGCTGGTGCTGCCCGGAGAGGCGGCGGTCGCGCGCTACTGTTTCCGGCGGGGCACCGCTGTGAAAGTGGCACTCGGGCTGGTCTCCGGGGTCATCTTCGGCCTGTCGAACGTCGCCGTGCAGGTCGTGGCCTACCTCGATAGCCTCGACCTGGACCGCTCGACGTTCGTGGGCGTCCTCGCGATGATCCTCGTCGGGGTGTCGGGGCTGCGCGTCGGGTTGGCCTGGACGCTCGGACTGTACGACGGGGGGAACCTCCTGCTGTACTCGGTCGGACTCTCCGTTCCGGGGCTCGTCGGTGTGACGCTCGGCGGGCGACTCCGGCACGTCACCTCGGAACGGACGCAACTGGCCGCCGTGTTGCTGTTGCTCTCGGTCATCGGCGTCCGGCTCCTCGCCGCCGGGCTCGGCGTTCTATAGCGGGCTCTCCCGACCGGGTGAACGGTCGGTAACCCCCTAACGAGGTGGTTCGCGAATCGATATCACGGACGACCCCGAACCACCGGGTATGGCAGACAGCCCAGCCCGTACGGGAGACGACACCGGCACTGCAGCACGCCACGTCGAGTCGGAGCGTGCGTTCGAAGACCTCCTCGCGACGGAGGGGACGGTCCTGGTCGATTTCTACGCCGACTGGTGCGGCCCCTGTCAGATGATGGCGTCCACCGTCGACGAACTCGCCGCCGAGGCGGACGCGGCTGTCGCGAAGGTGGACGTCGACGAACTGTCGCCGGTCGCGGCCGAACACGACGTGCGGTCGATCCCGGCCTTCGTCGTGTTCGAAGACGGCGAGCCGACCGACCGGCTGGTCGGAGTCCAGGAGAAAGCCGACCTGCGCGCCGCGATCGAGTGAATTCCAGCGGTGAGCCGGCCCCGGTAGCCCGACCCGACAGTTCCGCGGCGGTTTGACAGATACTGTGCAGGTCCGCCGTGAATTGATACCAGTTCACGACGATTTCCATTCGGGTTTCAACATGGGTGTACTCGACGGCCTCTTCGGAACCACGAACGACGAGTCGGACGGGGCGAACACCACCGGCGAGCGGAAGTACGCGGTCCTCCTGAACGCGGGGCCCGACCGGACGCCGGTCGCCGGGAACGGGTTCAACTACGCACTGGAGTTCGACGACGCGGGGTACGACGTCCAGCTCTTCCTCGACGGGAAGGCGACCAAGTGGCCGGCAGCGTTCGCGGCGGACCCGGACAGGCCGTTCAACCGCGACTGGGAACAGGTCCGCGAGCGGGGCTTGCTCGCCGGCGCCTGCGGGTACTGCGCGAACGCGTTCGACGCCGCGGAGGCGTGCGAGGACTCCGGGATCGACCTGTTGAGCGACGCGACCGAACACGCACCGGCGGTCGCGAGGCTCGCCGAAGAGGGATACGAGATGGTCACCGTCGGGTGACCGGTCCGGCCTGCGCCGCTCCGCCGAGCCGGCTCCGGTCACTCCGGTACGGAGTCGACGGTCAACTCGACCAGGTACTCCGCTTCGAACGGATTCGCGTACGGGATGTCGAGCGAGTGGTACACGCCGGCCGGGACCCCGATGTCTCCGAGCGATAGTTCGCAGTCGAGACCGGCCAGTCCGGTCTTCGGGAGCGCCAGCGTCAGGACGCGGTCGGGGGCGACCGACGGGCCGGGCCGCTCCCCGGTCGTCGCGACCATCCCCGAGGGAACGTCGAGCGAGACGACCGTCGCGTCGGTCCCCGCCACCTCGTCGACCAGGTCGGCTGCAGTCCCGCGGAGCCGGCCGTCGAGCCCGTACCCCACGAGCGCGTCGACGACGGTCCCTGCCCGCCTGTCGACGAGCGCGTCGACGCCGTCGTCGACCGGGACACCCATCGCCGCCAGCGTCTCGTACTGCGTGCGAGCGGCGCCGTCCAGTCCCTCCGGCGACCGGTCGAGCACCACCGATACCTCGACGTCCCGGTTGGCGAGGTGGCGGGCGGCACAGAGGCCACCGCCGCCGTTCCCGCCGTTGCCGGCGAGGACGACGACGGGTTCGGCCCCCGCCTCGCGAACGTGCCGGGCGAGATTCCGACCCGCGTTCTCCATCATCTGCAGCAGGGAGACGCCGAACTCCTCGACGGCGACGCGGTCGACATCGCGCATCTCCGCCGCCGTCACGGCGGTCACCGACCGACCGGTTTCGGTCCGGAAGGCACGGGCATCCATCGTGTCGTTCGCCGTATCACAGCGAACCGCAAAGGGCGTTGTGTCGCCCCTCTCCGTCCGGTCGGTTTCTTCGACGGTTACGCCGACGTGAGAGGCAGTTAACCGGTTGGGACCCTAACGGGTCTGTGACCACAGATGACTGACGACGAACTCGACCTGAGCGCGCCGGAACTGGCGCCCGAAGACTTCCTCCGCATCGAGGACCCGTACTACTCGTCCGACACCGTCGCGCTCGTGACCGGCGCCGCCTCCGGCATCGGCCGCGCGACCGCCGTCGCGCTCGCGACGAACGGCCTCACCGTCGTCGGGGCCGACATCGACGAGGACGGACTCGCCGAGACCGCAGATATCGTCGGGGAGTTCGACGTGGACGGGACGTTCGTGAGCACGCCGACGGATCTCACCGACGACGGCGACGTCGAGGCGGTCGTCGAGGCGGCGGCCGACGAGGGCGAGTTGCGGTTCGTCGCCAACATCGCCGGGATGCAACACATCGCGAGCATCCCGGAGTTTCCGATGGAGAAGTACGACCTCCTGACGGACATCATGCTCCGCTCGCCGTTCAAGATGGCCGGGGCGGCGATGCCCCACATCCGCGAGACCGACGACGGCGTCGGCGCGATCGCGAACATGTCCTCGGTCCACGGCCACTACGCAACGAAAGACAAACCCGCGTACATCACGGCCAAACACGGTATCACGGGGCTCACCAGAGCGATCGCCGCCGAGGGAGAGGGGACGCTCCGGGGCTTCTCGGTCAGCGTGGGGTACGTCCTGACGCCGCTGATGGTCGACCAGATCGAGGACACCGCCGACGAGCGGGGCATCTCGAAACGCGAGGTGATCGAGGACGTGATGCTCGGCCAGGCGCGCACGAAGGAGATGATGACCCCGGCGGAGGTGGCCAACCTGTTCGTGTTCGGGTTCTCCACGCACGCCAGCCATCTCAACGGCGGCGACCTGCTGTTCGACGGCGGGTACACCCACACGTATGAGTGACCCGAGCGCGGCCGGAACCGACGACGGATCTGTCGCCGCGTCGGCGCCCGACGAGCCGACCCGGATCGCCATCGCCTGCCAGGGCGGCGGCAGTCACACCGCCTTCACCTGTGGCGTCCTCCGGACGCTCCTCGACGAGTGGGACGGCGACGATTACGAACTCGTCGGGATCAGCGGCACGTCCGGCGGCGCGTTCAACGCGCTGGCGGTCTGGTACGGGCTCGTCACCGAGGGACCGGAGCGAGCCAGGGAGACCGTCGGGGCCGTCTGGGACGACCTGGCCGTGTCGGGGCCGAGCGACCGCTGGACGAACGCCCTGGTCACGTCACTGTCACGGATGGAGAGCGCGGGCGTCCCGATACCCGCGGTCAGCCCGTATCAGGTCCCCGGCCCCGAGACCGGCAAGCAGCGCATCCGCGAGATACTGGAGACCCACATCGACTTCGAGGAGATCCCGGACCTGTGCGGCAGGAACGCGCCCGAACTCGTCGTCGGGACCGTCGACGTCAACGCCGGCGTCTTCGAGACGTTCGTCGACGAGGCGGTGACCGTCGACGCGGTCCTCGCGTCGGCTGCGGTGCCGAACCTCTTCGAGGCCGTCGAGATCAACGGTCATTTCCACTGGGACGGCCTCTTCTCGCAGAACCCACCGGTGAACGACCTGATGGGGCTCCCACCCGACCGCAAGCCCGAGGAGCTGTGGGTGATCCAGGTCAATCCCCAGGAGTTCGAGGGCGAACCGTCGACGACCGAGGTGATCGCCGACCGCCGGAACGAACTCTCGGGCAACATCTCGCTCAACCAGGAGATACACTTCATCGAGCGGGTCAACGAGTGGGTCGACGACGGGACGCTCCCCGCCGACGAGTTCGTCCGGACGGACGTGCGTCGCATCCAGATGGGCAAGCGGTACCACTGCTCGACGAAGGTCGACCGCAACGCCGCGTTCCTCGACGAGCTACGGGAGCTGGGTGCCGAGCGCGCCCGCGAGTTTCTCGCGGCTCGCTGACGCTCGCGGCCCGCCGAACGGAGCCGTCACTCGGGCGACCACTCGCAGGCGTCGCCCACGGACAGGTCCTCCTCGTCGACGTACGACGACAGACAGGCGTAGTTGCAGAAGTACGTCGGCGAGCCGCAGTCGTCGGTGCAGTCCCGCACGCAGACGGGGTCGTGGTCGAAGATGCGCGACCCGCAGTACGCGCAGGTCTCCTCGGAGTCGGGCGTCTCCACTGTCGTCGACATGCACGGATCCAGCGGGCCGACCCTCAAAAATCGGTCGCGGGATCGCACGAGTCCGCCCCGACCGCTCACTCGCCGTAGGTGTGGAAGTCGACGGCCTGTTCGAGCAGTTCGTCGGGGATCCCGGGAACCTCCTCGGACCGGACCGGGCCGAACTCGTCGAGGTCGTCGGGGTCCCTGGGGAAGTCCCTGAGCTGGAAGTGGACGTCGATACCGGCCCTGGCGCCCTGCCCCAGTGCGACCGGGATCTGGTTGTGGCCGGGCGTGCAGTCGCCGACTGCGTAGACCCCGTCGACGGAGGTCTCGCCGTGGTCGCCGACCGCGATGGTCCCGTCGTCGTTGATATCACAGCCGAGTTCCCGCGCGAGGCCGTTGTTGTACTCGGCGCCGTACATCGCGAACCCGCCCTTGTACTCGCGGACGGTGCCGTCCTCGAACTCCAGAGCCTTGAGCCAGCCGTCCTCGCCGTTCTGGACGCCGGTCACGTCTTCCTCGACCACGTCGATGGGGTGCCGTTCGATGATCCCGGCCGTCTCGTCGCTCCACTCGGGGTCGTCACCGCGAGTGAGCAGGTCCACCTCGTCGGTGAAATTGAGCATGATCCCGGCGACGTGGGCGGCGCTCTCGGAGTGGCCCATCACGTACACGGACTCGTCGACGAACATGTGGGCGTCGCAGTGGAGACAGTAGTGGAGGCCGCGACCCGTCCGCGGGAGCGGCGGCTCCGGGCGTACGTCGTTGAACCCGGTCGCGAGCACGACCCGGTCGGCCTCGTAGTCAGCGCCGTTGCCCGAGAGCCGGAACCGATCGCTCCCGTCGTCGGCCTCGACCCGTGAACAGGACGTGACCATATCGCGGTGCTGGTCGCAGCCGTACTCATCGAGTTGCTCCTGGCCGACCCCCAGAAACCCCGCGCCGCTGGTCTCCTCGCGGACGCCCAGCAGGTTGTGGACCTCCTGCATCATCGCCGCGCGACCGCCACCGCGGCTCACGACCGCCGTCCGATGGCCGAGTCGCGTACTGTACAGCGCCGCGGTCATTCCCGCCGGGCCGCCGCCGACGACGACCACTTCGTACTCGTGGTGCTCCGTGTCTTCGCTCATATCAGTGAACGTGGGTCTATCGCGATAAATAACTACGCACGGCGGCAGCCGGGTTACCTCCGCCTTACGGCGTTTCGAGGGCGAAACACGGTTCGAACCGTGCCGTCACTCGTCCGCTTCGACCAGGTCCGCGAGCTCGTCCGCCTGGCTGATCGCGTCGATGACCTTGCTCGCGAGGTCGTCGACGTCGTCCGCGAACGCCTGTGTCGTGTCCGCGACCTCGTCGACGCTTCGAGAGGTCTCGACCGCGCTTTCCGCGATCGCGTCGAGGTCGTCGACAGTCTCGGTGATCGACCCCGACGCCGCTGCCGTGCCCTCGTCGACCGCCTCGATCCGCTCGATCGTCCCCTCGGCGTCCGACTGCACCTCCTCGACGACGGCCTCGATCTCCGTCGCCTGTTGCTGGGCCTCCTCGGCGAGGGTCTTGACTTCGTCGGCGACGACGGCGAACCCGTCGCCGTCCGCGCCGACGCGGGCGGCCTCGATCGAGGCGTTCAGCGCGAGCATGTTCGTCTGGTCGGCGATCTCGTTCAGGATTGCGGTGATCTCGTCGATGTCGGCGAGCGACTCGCGGAGCGCTTCGAGCCGTTCGCGCGCCTCCGTCGCCGCCTCGCGCGCCGCTTCGACGTCGTCGTTCGCGTCGCGGGCGGAGGCCCGGGCCGTCTCGGCGCGGTCGACAGTCTCGGTACTCGACCGGTTCGCGTCGGCCGCGTTGCGCGACAATGTCTCGATCACCTCGCTCGATTCGCTCAACTCCGCTCCGATGACCGACAGCAGCTGGTTGTGGTTCGCGGCCAGGTCGCCCGCCCGCTCGCTCGACTCCCCGGCCTCGGATTCCTCGGCAGGTTCGTTCACGGGTCGCTCACGCTCCGGAGGACTGTCGAGTCGCCCATCTGTGTGTCGTTCGCACACAGGCAAACGAGATATATAACGGTTGAGGACCCGTTATCAGACGCGATGTCAGACCACGAGGAACACGCCTGTGACTGTGGAGCGACGTTCGACACGCTCGACGAACTGAAAGAGCACGCCAGGGAGAACCACCCCGACGCCTACGAGGAGAACTTCGGCGACTGAGCAGGAACCGCAAGGTCACGTCATGCGAGTGCCACCTCCGCCCTCCTCGATTCCCCGTCACGCAAGCGTCACGTCCTGAAACGCGTATTCGACGACCTTGTTGAGCGTCGGGTGGGCGTGGATGGTATCTGTGATGTCCGACACCTGCCCCGACCCCGACCGCATCGCGACCACGACCTCGTGGAGCATCGTCGACGCCTCGTAGCCGAGCGCGTGACAGCCGAGGATCTCGCCGTCCGGCGCCGCCAGCACCTTCACGAACCCGTGGTCGAGCTTCTTCGCCCGGCCCATCGGCGTGTCCGGGAGGTCCGCGCGGCCGACGACGAACTCCCGCCCCGCTTCGCGGAGTTCGTCCTCGGTCTTCCCGACGCCGGCCATCTGCGGTTCGGTGAAGATGGCGTGAGGCATGGCGGTGAAGTCCGCTTCCCGATCCCGGCCGTGAACCGCGTTGTCGATCGTGACTTCCGTCTCGTAGTCGCCGGAGTGTTTGAACATCGCGTTGTCGGCGATGTCGCCCTGCGCCCAGACGTTCTCCGCCGAGGTTTCCAGCCGGTCGTTCGTCACGACGAACCCGTTGTCGTCCGTCTCGATCCCCGCCGCCTCGACCGCGAGCGTGTCGGTGTTGGGTCGCCGACCGAGGGCGACGAGCAACGCCTCGCCGGTCGCTGCCGCCGTCTCACCGCCTTCTGTCTCGGTGTGGACGGTGACGCCGTCGCCGTTCGATTCCACCGCAGTGGCGCGGTGGCCGGTGTACACCTCGTGGCGCTCGCGAGCGATCTCGGTGAACGTCTCCGCGATGTCCGGGTCTTCCCGAGGTACTAACGTGTCCATCATCTCGACGATCGTCACGTCGGTCCCCAGCGATTCGAAGAAGTAGCCCAGTTCGACGGCGATGTAGCCCCCGCCGAGGATCACCAGCGAATCGGGTTGCTCCCGTCGATACAGGGCGTCCGTGCTCGTCATGTACTCGACCTCGTCGAGGCCGTCGATGGGCGGGACGAGGGGTCGAGAGCCCGCCGCGACGACGACCCTGTCGGCGCTGACCGTCTCGCCGCCGACCTCGACAGTTCTGTCGTCGACGAAGACCGCTTCGTCCCTGTACAGCGTCAGGTGTTCCTTTTCGCGGTAGCGGTCTTCCATCCCCTCGGCGATCGGCGCGAGCGTCGCGTCCATGTCGTCGACGATCGCCGCGTAGTCGATATCGTCGAGCGTCGCGTCGAGGAAAAAGCGGTCGGCCTCGCGGACGCGGTTGGCGGCCGTCGCCGCCTGGATCAGCATCTTCGAGGGGTTGCAGCCGCGGTTGAGACAGGTCCCACCAAGCGGCCCCTTCTCGACGAGCGCCGTCTCCAGGCCCGCGTCGGCCGCCGCCGCGGCGACGTTGTTCCCGGTGCCGCCGCCGACGACGAGAACGTCGTAGTCGCCCATCTACTCGCCCTCTCCCTCGGGGCCGTGTTCGGTGCCCCACTCGATGACTGCCGAGACGACCGGTTCGAGCGCGCGCCCGCGGTCGGTCAGCGAGTATTCGACCCGGACCGGCTGGTCGCTCACGACCGCCCGGTCCACGAGCCCGTCGTCTTCCAGCCGAGTCAGGCTCTCCGAGAGCATCTTCGAGGAGACGCCGTGGATCGCCGATTTCAGCGCGCTGAAACCCATCGGTCCGTCCTCCAGCAGCCGGTACACGATACGGAGGTGCCACTTCCGTCCGAGCGTGTCCTGCACCGCGTCGAAGACCTCGTCCGGGTCGGTGAACAGCAGGTCGTCGCTCCCCGTGCTGGACATCTGCCACGACGCCGTGGTCGATTCTGAACTCATGCGTTACCACCACCGACAACGGGTACGCTACTTAACGTATCACGGACCGAGACCCCCGTTCCGAATCACCGACAGAATTATATACTAGTTCAGTCTTCGGACTGCGCGTCCCGGAACCGTTCCCAGAAGATCTCGTTCAGTCCGCCCTCGAAATCGCTCTCCTGGTAATCTTCTTTGGTGAGGTTCGCCTCCTCGATGAGCGACGCCGCCTCGCCGGCCCAGGCGTAGAACCCCACGAGCGTCTCCTCGCGCATCTCTTCCAGGTCGATCGAGTGGTAGACGTTGACGAACCCGCCCGACTCGCGGTTGAGCTGGGACTTCTCGAGCAGTCCGAATTCGACGAGTTCGTTGAGATAGTTCCGGACGGTGCTCTCGTCGTAGTCGAGGCGGTCGGCCAGCTCCCTGGGCGAGAGCGGGCCCTCGCCGATGACACAGAGACAGATGTCGAGCCCCGGTTTGGGAAGGCCGAAGGCGTCGAGCAGCACCTGTCGGATATCGGGCGGCCGGATGTCGAGTTTGGTCTCCGTCACGCGCTCCATCGGCTCGTCGTGGCAGGTCATCCCCCCGTCGCAGTCCTGCATCGTGAGGACGACGTTGGGACAGTCCTGACACCGATAGATCGCGTACTCGCGGTCCGCGAGACTGACCTCGCTCCGATCACCTTCGCGATCGAAGTCGTGTAGTGCCCCGGAGGCTCGCTCGGAGTGGTTCTCGTCGCTCATATTCTGACCCCACTCGTACGCACGGATCGAGACACGTGTTCTTCTACGAGAAGGACCCTCTTGAAACCCGGAGCCGTATCACTCCTCGACGAGGTCCAGCACGAGCACGTCGTCGGGTTCGACGTCGAGTGCGAGAAACTCCCGAGCGGTGACGGTCGGTCGGTACCCCTGGTCGGTCGGTTCGAGCAGTTCGAACTCGCACAGCGACTCCAAGGACCGGGCGACCGCCGCCTCGGGGGCGCCACAGGACTCGGCGACGCCGGCCGCCGTCACCGGAGCGCCCGACTCCCGGTAGCGGTCGACGGTCGCGGCCAGCACCGCGTAAGTGGATGGGGACATACGTTCGACCGGGCCTCGACGACCGACCCGCGGGCTGACGTTGCGGACCTCGTCGAATACGTCTTGCTCACGGCCGGGATACCGTGTTACGTCGGGGTCACCCGAAAAACGGGCGTGGGTGGAAGCCGGTCGTCGGGGGACGACCGGGGGTTCGGGCAGGGGCCCGGACTAGGTGTCCAGGTCCCGTGCGGTAGCCGCCGGTAGCCGGGGAAGTCGGACACAGACCTTCGGTCGTTCCGACGGGCACCGCACGTCCGACTCGGTGACCCGCAGTGATATACTCCCGGCGAGTATGCGCCCGTGGCTCATCAGCGCGCGGTCGACCGACCCGCTGCCCCCGGATCGACCGCAGCCCGGGCCCGGCGGTTCAGGTCGTGCGATCCCCGATCACCGCTGCGGGTCGAGCTGCCGACTCACCAGGACGAGACTTCCGACGAGCATGACCGCCGACAGCGGCAGGAGGAACTGGAACGTCGTCAGCAGGGCGCTCGACGCCTGGATACCGAGGACGATCAGCACGACGGGGCCGCAACAGGCGGTCCCCGAGAGGACGGCCGGAACGCTCGCGAGGATCCCCGTCGAGGACTGGCCGATCCCGCAGGCTGTCGGCTGTCGCCAGGCGAGGTACGTCAGCCCCAGGTTCAGCCCGACCAGTACCGACAGCCCGAACCCGACGACTGAGTTGAACGAGAAGAGGTAGGTGACCGGGCCCAGCCGGACCTGCGCCACCGGGGTGTAGGAGAACGGGCCGAGCGCCGGTTCGAGGAGTTTGCCGAGGGGGTCGGCGACCACGGTAACCGAGTACCCGCCCAGCCCCGGCGCGAGGTGGCCGAGCGCCCAGAGGTACACCAGCAGGTACCCGACGGTGACGACCCCAACCACGACCAGGGCGTCGCGGCGGGACAGCGTCAGCGCCGTCGCCGCCCGCGTCTTCACGGCGAGGGCCTTCGACCGCCGGGCGAGCGCCTTCAATCGCTGGGCGAGCGAGCGGTCGCTCGCGACTGTGCGCTCACTCATAGACGTTCGTTTCGGGGTAGTAGCCGGCCCAGGCGAACCACATCGCGTCGAACGTGTGGATCCCCGGGAGCGGCACCGAGGCCGGTTCGTGAGCGGTCCCGTCGGGCCCGACGACCGAACCGTCGTCGTACTGGTACTCCCGGTCGTCCGGGTTCCGGTAGACGTAGCCCGTGTCCAGCGTCCGGTCGTAGACGGCCACCACGGGTTCGTCGCCGAGTTCGCCCGTCATCAGCGTCTGGTCCCGCAGCGACTCCTTCAGGAACGCGGCCGCGCCGTCGGCGGTCCGGGCGCCCATCACGACGGTCTTCTTCTCGAACCGGTCGGGCCCGTCCAGCGCCGGGAACAGCAGGTTCCCGTTCGCGTAGTAGCCGCCGCGGGGGTTGTACGAGCCGTAGGGGTCCGCCCCGTAGTTGCGCGCGTGGCCGGTGTCCGCCGAGAGCACCCGTGTCTCTGGTTCGTGGCGCCGCCAGCGCTCCCAGGTCGTCCAGACCAGCCGGAACTCCCGGAGCGACCGGACCGGCGGATCCGCGTTCCACGGCCCCGGGACCGACGTGGCGAGGATCTGCGGCCACCACGTCTCGGTCGCCCGGTCGTACATGACGAGGTTGTTGTTGATCAGCCGCCCGGACACGCCGAAGGTCGTCTCGCCGCGCTCGAACCCCTGGACGGTCCCCGTCAGCGGACAGTAGGTGACCGCGACGTTCGTCCCCGCGAGTTCGTCGTTGACGATCTCGTGGTGGGCGAGGATCTTCTGGGGGTAGGCCTTCGCGACGCCGTCCGCGACGACGCCGAACACCGGGTCGCCCGGGGCGAGGTAGTCGACCGCGTCGGGCGCGACGAACTTCGGGTCGTCGATCGAGGGGATGCCGTCTTTCGGCGGGCCGCCCGACATCGCGTTGTCTTCCAGTGCTGCGGGCTCCATCGGGAGGGGGAGCCGGGCCTCGGCGGTCGGGACGGCGTCCGTCACGCTCCGCGAGTCGGCGACCCCACCGTCCGTCGAGTCGGTGGCCCCGCCATCCGCCGGATCTGTCGCTGCCCCGTCCGCCGATCCCGCCCCGTCCGACCCCGCGCCGCCGTCCGACTGGGCGTCGTCGCTGCCGCGACCGACGCAGCCGCTGAGGCCGACCGCCGCGAGCGCGGCCGCGGACAGGAACTGCCGCCGCGAGGGTGACACCATCACCCTCGGATAGGACGGTCAGTTCATTAACGGTTGAGTGGCTGTGCGAGCGCGGCACACACCGCTTCGGACTCGCTCGGCCGGTGGACCGCTTCGGACTCCCGCAGGGACTCAGTCCGTCCGGTAGAACGCGTCGGGACCGTGGTCGTCCCGCCAGGCGAACGCGAACAGGCGACGGGTGGGGAGCCGCTCCAGCGCCCGTCCGTCGGCCGCGCGGCCGGTCGCGGGGTCCCAGACGGTCCCGTCGGCCGCGACCTCGCCGTCGGTCACCGCGAAGGCGTACCCCGGGTCGGCGTAGCCGTGGATGCCGGCGTCGTCCGTCGCGAAGACGACGGCGTCGCGGCCACCGACGGTCGCCCGGACGACGCCGCCCGCGTCCCGAACCCGGGGGAGCGGGAACCCGAGCGCCTCGTCGCCGCACTCCACTCCGAGGACGACCGTCTTCGGGTCGAGGTCCGCGCAGTCCCACTCCCGGGAGCCGTCGCCCCGGTGGGCGGCGAGGCCGAACCCGTCGCTCTCGAAGTACTCCCGATAGGGCGATGCCCCGTAGTCGATGGGGGCGGGGGTGTCGCCCTCGCTCGCCGCCTCGCTCTCGCCGCCCGGTTGCCGGAGCACCACGCCGTCGGGGTGGGCGTCACGGAACCGCCGCCAGGGGAGGACCGACGCCGGGCGGACCGAGAGGGTGTCGCCCGCGAAGCGACCGGCGAGACACTCGCCGCTGGACTGTTTCCACTCGCTTCCCGTCTCGCGGTCGTACAGCACGAGGTCGTCGTCGGCGAGCTTGCCCGACACCCCGAACTCGAGGGTCCGTCCCCCGTGGCGACGGTCGTAGACGACCGCGCTGCCGCAGAGCGGGCACCACGTGACTGCGACCGGTTCGCCGTCCAGGCTGTCGTTGACGACCTCGTGGAACTGGAGGTACCGGACCGGGTACGCCCTGGCCCGGTCGGCTCCCTCGACCGCGACGACGCGGTCGTCGGCCGCGCCGGGGTACTCCGCTCGGAACTCCGGGTCGTCGACGCTCGGGATGGCGTCCCGCGGGATGACCTGTCGGACGTTCACACGGCCGGCTACTCGCTCGCTGCTCATAACGTTCGGGTCGTCGCTCGTCGCGTTCGGGCGCCTCCCGTTCGGTTTGGCGCTGGCCGACGGTGCGTGGCGAGCACCGCCCGGCCAAACCCATATGAGTATTCGCGCGAATCCGAGTGTATGGACGTTCAGGACGTGCTGCCGCGGGACGCGATCCCCAGTATCGACGACCCCGCGTTCGGCTCGTCGTACTTCGGCGACCCGGACGACGAGGTGGTCGTCGTCGACGGCGACCCGCCGCGGGCGTATCCGATCCGGATCCTCAGCTACCACGAGATCGTCAACGACAGCGTCGCGGGACGCCCGGTCGCAGTCACGTGGTGTCCGATCTGCTGGAGCGCCGTCGCCTACGACCGGACGGTCGACGGCCGGACGCTGACGTTCGGAGTGTCGGGGAAGCTCGCCGACGACGCGCTTGTCATGTACGACCGCGAAACCGGGTCGGAGTGGAAGCAGCCGACCGGTGAGGCTATCGCCGGCCCGCTGGCGGGGACGCGCCTGTCCGCGCTTCCGGCCCCGATGGTCTCATACGGGCGGTTCGCCGCTGACAATCCGGACGGTGTCGTTCTCCAGCCCGTCCGCGGCGACGGGAGCCAGCCGCCCGGCGAGGTCTACGACATGGCTCCCTACGAGCGATACGCCGCGGGCGAGGCGTTCGGGCTCTACGGGATGCGCGGAGAAGGGGAACGTCGCTCGTGGGACCGCGCGGACCTCGACGCGAAGACGGTCGTCCTCGGGGTCGAGGTCGGCGACGACGCCGTCGGGTACCCGGTTCCGCGCGTCCGGGACGCGGGCGGCGTCGTCACCGACACCGTCGGGGGCCGCCCGGTGGTCGTGTTCGCGACGGACGACGGCGTTTACGCCTTCGAGCACCCCGGGTTCGCCTTCGAGCGGCGCGACGGGACGGTCCGCGCCGACGGGACGACCTGGGACCCCGCCACGGGTGAGAGCGCGGACGGCCGCGCGCTCGACCGGCCGTCCGCCCGTCGCATGTTCGCGTTCGCCTGGCAGGACGCCCACGGCCCCGACGCGTTCTACGAACCGTGAGGCGGGCGGCGCCACGTCCGGCGCCGGTCGCCCCTAACTGATCCGTAACTGGGAGTTCATTAGGCTCGGGCACCTGTGATGGTGTATGGAGGAATTCGACTTTCTGGTCGTCGGGTCGGGGTCGGGCCTCGACGTGGCGAGCGTCGCGGCGAACCAGGGCCAGTCGGTCGCAGTCGTCGAGCGGGGGCCGCTCGGCGGGACCTGTCTCAACCGGGGCTGCATCCCGTCGAAACACCTGCTGTATCACGCGGACGTGATGGAGACGGTCGAACGGGCCGACGAGTTCGGGATCGACGCGACGGTCGAGGCGGTGGAGTTCGCCGAGATCGTCCGGTCGGTCAACGAGGAAGTGCAGGGGGACTCGGCGTCGATCCGCCGGGGGCTGGAGTCGTCCTCGCAGCACACGCTGTTCGACGGGGAGGCGAGGTTCGTCGACGACCGGACCGTCGAGGTCTCGGGCGGCGACGACGACGGCGCTCGCCTGCGGGCGGAGACGGTGCTGGTCGCGGCCGGCACGCGACCGGCGGTCCCCGACGTCGACGGCATCGAGGAGGTGGACTACCTGACCAGCACCGAGGCGCTCCAGCTGGAGGCGCCGCCGGACCGCCTCGTCGTCGTCGGCGGCGGGTACATCGCGGCCGAACTCGCGCACTTCTTCGGGACCTTCGGGAGCGACGTGACCATCGTCGGCCGGCGCCCGAACCTGCTGCCGGAGGCCGACGAGGCGGTCGCGGCGGCGTTCACCGACAGGTACGCCGAGCGCTTCGCGGTCCACACCGGCCACGCCGCGACGGCGGTGAGCGAGACCGACGGCGAGGTCACCGTCGAGGCCCATCCCTACGAGTACGGCGACGATTCCGGGGTCGTGGACGGCGAGCCCGTGACGGTGACCGGCGACGAACTGCTCGTCGCCGCGGGGCGGGTGCCCAACACCGACACGCTGAACCTCGACGCGACGGGCGTCGAGACGGACGGCCGCGGGTTCGTGGCGACCGACGAGTACCTGCGGACCGGCGCCGAGGGCGTCTGGGCGCTGGGCGACATCGTCGGCGAGTACCTCCTGAAACACAGCGCCAACCACGAGGCGAAGGCCGTCGCCAGAAACATCTTCGGGAGCGACCCCGAGCCGGTCGACTACAGCGCGATGCCGTTCGCCGTCTTCGCCTCGCCGGAGGTCGCCGGCGTCGGTGCGCTGGAGCAGGACCTGCGCGAGGCCGGCCGGGAGTACGCGACCAACACCTACCGCTACGAGGAGACCGCCCGCGGCGACGCGATGGGCGCCGAGGGGTTCGTGAAGGCCATTGTCGACCTGGAGGGAGAGATACTGGGCTGTCACATCGTCGGTCCCGACGCCTCGTCGCTCGTCCAGGAGGTCGTCGTCGCGATGAAGGCCGGGTCGGGCACCGTCCGGGACATCAGGGAGTCGGTCCACATCCACCCCGCGCTCCCCGAGGTCGTCCAGCGCGCGTTCGCCGGCCAGTTCACCCGGGGCGGTCACCACCACGACCACTGACCTGTCAGCTCGCCCGGTCACACCGGTGTAACCGGGTTACTCGACCGTTCGCGCGGGCTTTTGAGGGTGGACCCGCTACCGGAAATCGCAATGGCAAACGCAGCAGTCGTGATCCTCGCCGGCACGGAATCGCACGCAGACACCGGTCGCCTCGTCAACGGGCTCGAAGCGGCCAAGGAGTTCGCCGAGACCGAGGGCGACGAGGTCGAACTCATCTTCGACGGCGCCGGGACACAGTGGATTCCGGAGCTCGAAGACGAAGACAGCGACTACCACGAGCTCTACCGGGCGGTGCGCGACGACACGTCGGTCTGTGACTTCTGCGCCGGCGCGTTCGGCGTCGAGGACGCGGTCGACGACGCCGGCGTCGTCACCCTCGACGACCACGACGGCCACCCGAGCATCCGCTCACTCGTCGACGACGACTACGAGATCATCACCTTCTGACCCCGCAGCGGACACGCTCCTCACCGTTCCGTCCCCTTTTCCGTGTGCGGTTCCGCGACAGCGACCGCATCGACCGCTCTCGGCGGTGCGCCCGCGGGTCCTCGTCGGCGAGCGCGTAGACACGTTCGCGCGCGTCCACGAACGGAGTCCGCGCATCGGCGCCGGTCGAGCCGGCCTGGGCTGCAACCTCGTCGAGGCGGCGTCGCCGGTCGCTCGCCCGGGCTTCACCCCGGAGAGGACAGGGTCCGCGCGCCGGCCGCACACGGCACCGGGTTGCACCCGGACAGCGGATCCGCACCCCGTTGTCATCCCCCGGATCCGGCGTCGCGAATTACAGGGATATATACGTAATGGTAACCCCGTTACCGACCGCTCACCGGTGGCCCTGCTCGTAGGCCGTGACAGACCAGATAGTCGATACTTTATCTTTATTTTAGAGAATATTACCACAATAGCTCCGTTTTGGCACGATGGGCCTCACGGGTGCGCCGCCGGATCGATCCCCGTCGCGATATCTGCCTCGGACTGTCCTGAGGTGCCTTTCGGCCGGGATACCGCCCGTTCGGGCACAGGAATCCGTCGGGAGCCGCGAGTCGTCGCACCGTTCACTACCCCCGAGAGACGAACGCCGGAGCTGCAACCGCGGTGGCCTGTCGAACCGGCCGGAAGAAGCCTCGAAAACCCACGAATCCGGCGGCGGTCGTCGACTGCTCGCTGTCTCCATCCGCGTTTCGTGCCTTCGCCGGGTCCGCGGTCTGCAGTCGGACCGGTAAAGACTTCGAGAATATGTCAGTATACATCTATGCATTGGAATAATATATAACTGCCGACGCGGTGGTTCTTCGTCGCTTCCGGCCGAAGATATCCGAGTCGCCGGCGATTCCCGGGGCTGGTGGCCGTCCAGTAGCCCCGTAAGCAGGTGGGTAGCGACCGCACGTCCGCGCGCTCGACGACGAACTCCCGGGGGCGGACTCGTGGATGTCCGCCCACACCGAGCGGCCGACGGGGGGCCCCGGGACTGTCGGCGTCGAGGCCGTCGACCCGGCCCGAGACGACGCCGTCGAACTCACGACCCGTGCCGGCGTCGTCCGCGACGCGACCGACGACAGCTGCCGGGCCGACGCCGCCGTCCGGTTGTCCCACCCGCGGTGAACACAGGTCTCCACGCCCCGACGCTCACCGGGAAAAGCACTTGCCGCCGGGCGACGAGGCGACGCCCGTGAACCGTCGCCAGGTCCTCGCCGGGCTCGGAACCGCCCTCTCCGCCGCGACCGCCGGCTGTCCGTCGGGCCTGGTCGGCGACGCCGACCGGTCGGCCGACGACCCGGTCGCCGACCTGCCCGAGAGGCCCGGCGAGTACCCGGTCAGCACCGGCGACCTCGGGGGGTTCGCGCCGAGGGAAACTCACCGGCGGGTCGAGGTCGGGAGCCGCGAGGGTGTCCACGAGGACTTCCAGCCCCACGACGTGGCCGTCTGGAACGCCGCCGGCTACCCCGAGACGGCCGTCGAAGTGGTCGACTACGCGACCGAGACGCGGCCGCTGGCCCGGACGTTCGCGATCCCCGACGACGACGCGGTGCGGGTGTCGCTGCTGGAGCCGGTGCCGTACCTCGTCACCGTGCGCGTCCCCGACGCGGGCGCCGAACAGACACTCCGGGTGCCCTGCCCCGTCTTCGACTGCAACGACTCGGCCACCCAGGTCGGGCTGTTCGAGGACGAGATCCGGTCGGCGGCCTGGTCGACGCTGCTCGCCTGTCGGTCGGCGACCTGCGTCCCCGAGGTGGAGATCTGACCGGCTGCGTCGCAGTCCGTGCTCACGACCCGGACTCGTCCGTGTCTCCCCCGGACCGCTCGAACAGGTCGCTCAGGATCGACTGCTCCGCTTTCCGGAGATGGGAGTGGAGCGTCGCCGACGAGATCCCGAGCGCGTCGGCCACCTCCTCGGCGTTCGAGTCGCGCGGCCACTCGAAGTAGCCCGACTGGTAGGCCGCCCGCAGGACCTCCTCCTGGCGGTCCGTGATGTCCTCGAACGGCTCCTGGGGCAGGACCTCGTCCACTTCGACGGACGCCGACCGCTCCCGCTTACTGAGGACCTGGACGTCGTCGAAGCGGTTCCGGAGGTGGTCGACGAGGACCCTGGCGTCGGTCCCGGACGCGATGTCGAACTCGTAGTGGACCGCGTCGTCCACGAACCCGACGCTGCGGACGTGTGCGCCGTGGTCGACCAGCGCCCCCAGCGGCGCGTCCCCGGTCATCTGCCACTCGAGGAGCCCGCCGTCGCTGCCGTCGGCCGCTTCGCTGACCACCCGCACGCTACCGCCCGTCACGTCCGCGAACGAGTCGCCGACGGCCCCGACCTCGCTCCCGCTGACGCGGAGGTACGCCACCGGCCCCTCCTCACTGGAGGGGATTACCCCCTCGAGTTCGACCCGACAGGGGACCGTCGTCGTGACCGCCACGAGCGGGTCGGTCGCGTCGCGACACGCCAGTTCGATCTCGACCAGCGACTCCGCCGAGAGGAGCTGCTGGGTCTCGACGGCGTTGATGGCGTGGCCGATCGTCTCGCCGAGTTCGCCGAGGATCGACCGCTCGCGGTCGCTCACGGTCGAGCGCTCGGTGTACAGCCCCAGCGCACCGTAGACCGTCCGCCCGTAGACCAGCGGGACGACGGTCCACGTCCCGTCCTCGTCGTCGGCGCCGGGGACGACCGGTCGGATCGCTTTACCGTCGGTCGCCGCGCGCGCCTCACCGTCGGTCGCCTTGGACGCCTCACCGTCAGCCGCCCGGGCCGCCTCGCTGCTGGCCGCCCGGGGGCCCTCACCGTCAGTCGCCTGGGACGCTTCACCACCCCGTCGGCCGCCGTCGGTGCGCCGAAACCCCGCGTCGTCGATGGCCGGCGGGTTCGGGATGGTCTCCTCGTCACCGGCAGCGGTCCACCGGTCGGCCTCGCCCCGCCAGGTCGCCAGGTCCGCGACCACGACCCGCTCGTAGAGGTCGGCGTCGGCGACTCGCTCGCAGACGGTCCGTTCGATCTCCTCGCGGCTGACCGCCGAGACCAGCGCCTGGTTGACCCCGCGGATCACCGCGTTGAGGTCGTTCAGCGTCGACAGCTCGTCGCGGTGGTCGGCGAGCTGGCGCACTCGCCGCTCCCGCGCGGTCACGTCGTGGACGACGAGCGTGTTGCCGATGCGGCGGCCGTTGCGGTCGGTGATCGGCGAGGTGCGGACCTCGTAGACGTTGCCGTAGCGTTCGACCTCCGCGAGCGCGTCCTCGGTGTCGAAGTCCAGTCGCGACTCGTCGACGAGCAGTTCCACGTCCCGGCCGACGGCCTCGGCGGCGTCGCAGTCGAGCACCTCCTCGGCGGCCTCGTTGCAGTAGACGATCCGGTTCGCGTTGTCGACGATGACGACGCCGGCGTCGAGCTGTCTGATAGCGGCGTTGCGGCCCAGCTGGCGGGTCGCGGGGACGAGGTCGAACAGCTGGCGCCGAAAGAGGGCGTAGGCGAACGCGAAGCCGGTGATCGTGAAGGCGTACGGCGTCGGGTCGATGGCGGGGGCGTTGGTCAGCGCGAACACGTCGACGACGCTCGTGACGAACGGGACGGCGATGCCCACGAGCAGGAGCGCGGACTGGTCGGTGTAGAGGTAGTCCGACTGGTAGATGAGCCGGAGCAACAGGGCGGCGGCGACGGCGACGAGGAGGTACGTGTGGACGACCTCCGCCCAGAACAGCGGGCCCCAGCCGGGGTGCTCGATCACCATGCCGTTGCGGACGACGAAGTTGTGCTCGGTCCAGAAGAGGTGGTGCCAGCCGTTGGTCCAGGTGCTGGCGATCACGAGGGCGGGGAAGACGAGCAGACCGGCGACCGTCCGGCGGGTGACGAACTCGTCGTGGCCGGTGTAGGCCAGCGCGAACAGCAACAGCCACACCTCGATCGTCCCGGTCGAGAGCCACACCATCCGCATCCAGAACACACGCCACGCCTCGCCGGTGGTCAACAGCCCGATCCCGTAGCTGACCGACCAGTTGGCCAGCACCGCCATGAGGACGACGAACGCCGTCGCCCCGGGCTCGGCCCGGTTCCGGAACGCGTAGAGCCCGAGCGCCGTCGTCAGGACGGCCGAGCCCGCGAGCAGCGTGAGGTGGAGCGGCGCCGGCCCTATCACGAGGTCGCTACCCCACTGACCGACGGTTCGCCCAGCCCACCCGATGGTGGAGCCCATCAATCTACGTGATCGTCTATCGACCAGTCACAATCAAAAACGTACCGGCCGGTTGTCCGGATCCGTCCGGAGACCGAGACGCTCTCCGCGCGCGCCCGGACGGCCCGTCACCGAACGACGTTGTTCGCGGTCGTGATCGTCGAGGTCTGGTCGCCCGCGGGCGCACGGTTCCCGGAGGCCTTGAACGCGACGCCGTCGAACTCGGCGATCACGCAGTTGCGGACCGTCGCTTCCGCCGCGACCGCGGCCGCGACGGCCGCCTTCGACGGCGATTCGATGTTCGCCCAGTTCGAGGCGCCCGTGTGACGGATCTCCGCGCCGTCGACGACGTTGTCCTGGCTCCGCGTGTCGAAGTAGCGGATCCCCTTCCAGAAGCCCGGAGTCGCCTCCTCGCCGCGCAACACCGTCGACCGGCCGCCGTCGCCGGTCTCGCTGCCCTCGATCGTGAGCGACCCGCCGTCGACCACGTCGATGCCGGCGTCCTGTCCGAAGTGGATCTCGGTGCCGTCCGCGACCGTCACGTCGGCCACGAGCTCGAGGAGGCTGCCCACGTCGCTCAGGGGAAGGCGGAAGGGCACGTTGATGGCCGGGACCGTCAGCGACTGTTCGATGGGGTTCGTCGGGTTGACGACCTCGATCCGGTCGGTCTCGTTCCCGGTGTAGTCCGTGCTGGTCGCCAGCGCCGGGACCGTCGTGAAAAACACCTGTGCCGGGTCGACGTTGTTTCGGATGCGGGTTCGTTCGACCGTCTGGAGTTCGTTTTCCTTGTTGACGAACAGCCCGTAGCCGTCGTTGTCCTCGAGTATCGCCCCGTCGACGGTGAGCCGCGAGCCGGTCAGGACGCTCAGGCCAGCCGGTTCCTGGTAGATCCCCCGGCCGCCGAGTTCGCCGCCGGCGTGGCGCACGACGACGCCCCGGAGGACGTTGTTCGCGTCCTTCGTCTCCGAGTACAGCAGCCCCTCCCAGAATCCGGGGGTCGCCTGGGCGCCGCGGATCGTGATCGCGTTCGCGGGCGGGCTCTCGACGGCCCCCTCGGCGGGGAGGTCCCCCTCGGGGACCGCCGCGTTCAGCGACCCGGTGACGAAGACCCCGTTGCCCTGCGCCACCCGCAGCTCGATCCCCGGTTCGAGCGTCAGGTCTCCCCGGACTTCGAAGGTGAGTCGGTTCTGGTTCAGGTACAGCGGAACGCCCGGGTCCGCCCAGGTGTGTTGCTCCCCCTCCGGGACCACGTAGTCGGTCGAGGCCCACACGAACAGCCGGTCGGTGTCGTTGCCGGTCAGCGCGTTGTCGCCGGCGATCGCGTCGACGTTGCTCGCCGTGACCTCGACCGGCTCGGCGTTGCCCGTGATCCCGTTGCCGCTGAACGTCTCGAGGCGGGCCCGCCGGTCGATCGACACCCCGAAGTTCCGGCTCCCCCGGATCTCGGAGTTCGTGACGGCGACCGGACCGCTGCTCCGTATCTCGACGCCGGCACCGTCCTCGGAACCGGCGTTCTCGACGAGGACGTGGTCGAGCGTCCCGCTCCCCTCGCCAGTGAACGCGATGCCGCCCCAGATCCCCCTCGTGTCCGAGCGCCCCGTGAAGAAGACCGGCGCCGAGCAGGTGCCCGACGCCGAGAGGGTACCCCCGACCGACAGCGACGTCCCCTGCGCGAACGAGAGCGTGGTCCCCGGCTCGACGGTGAGCGTGGCGCCGGGGTCGACGCTGAGCAGGTAGTCGAGCTCGACGACGTCGGCGTCGGTCCCGAGCGTCGTGTCCTCCGTGATCCGGGACGGCCCCTCGTAGGTGGTAGTGGTGTTGGTCGGTGGCGCCTGGCACGGGCCCGACGGCACCGCCGACAGCACCGTCCCACTGGGCGTGTCAGTGGCGTCGGTCGCCGTGGCGACGCCCTCGGTCGCAGTGGCCCCGCCGCCACCGGCCGTGGGGGAGCCGGTTTCACCGTCACCACCACAGCCCGCGAGGAGGCTTGCGGCCCCCGCGCCGACCGTCGCGAGGTACTGCCGGCGCGTTCCGCCCGTCGATCCCGTCGCGTCGTCGCCGTTGTCCTGTGTCATCACCGCCACGTTCCCCGCCGCGGCCGTTGAGTTGCGACCCTAGCTCTCTAGACGGCGCCCGACCACCGTCCCGGCGGGCCCTGCTGCGGGCTCTCGGCGGGGCCCGTCCGCACCGCGACCGCCCCGTCGAACGGATCCTCGGCCCGTCACGCGGTCGCCGCGGCCGACCTATGTCTCTAGACCGCCGATATACGGCGCCCGATCGCCGATCCGGACCCGGGAGACCGATGCTGTTCAGACCACCTGCGACCGACGGACGCGCACTCGGTGTCGTGAGCGTAGTATTGCTCGTCGCCCTCGCCGGCTGTGCCGGCCCGCTCGGGGGCGGCGGAACCGACGCGGAAACCGCGTCTCCGGAGCCGTCCGGCCCCGCGACGGACGCCGACACGCCGACCCCCGACGAACCCGCGAGCGGGACGCCGACCGACGGTGACCGGGCGCCGACCGACGGTGACCGGGCGCCGACCGACGGCGACGGGACGCCGACCGACAGTGGCGCCACGGCGACTGCGGGGTCACAGGGGCCGGGCGAGACCCTCTCGAACTCCTTCGTGAACGGCTGGTACCAGCAGCTCCGGTCGGCGGGGTCGTTCACCGCAGAGATGCGCGGGATCACGGTCACCACCTCCGGACAGATGTCGGGCGAGAGTGAGGGAGAGCCCCCCGTCGTCAACTGGACGATGAAGCTGGACCTGTCGACCGGTGCGAGATACGCGAACGGGACGATCTCCGGGTCGGGCGGGTCGATCCCGGTCGAGCTGTACCACCCGCCGTCGTCCGACACGACCTACTCCCGGACGACGTTCCGGGGCCAGAGCCGAATCTCACAGTCGACGAGCACGACCGACCGCGACAACCCGGTTTCCGAGGGGCTCCTCGAGGCCGTTCGGCTCACCCGCGCGGGCACCGAAACGGTGGACGGCGAGACCCTCCAGCGGTACTCCGCTGAGAGTACGGACGCGGTCGTCAACCAGTCGTACTTCGGCGGGTCGGTCTCGGACCTCCGGATGGCGGTGCTCGTCGACGCCGACGCCGGCCTCGTCCGGGTGATCGACTACGAGTACGAGGTCGAGAGCGACGACGGCACGACCACGCAGTTCCTCCGTATCCGGTACACGGACGTCGGCACCACGGCCGTCGAACGCCCCGACTGGATGAGCCAGGCCGACAGCTGACCGGCGCTACCACCCCGAGCGAGCCCGTCGCGCGGGGCGAGCCGCGTCCTCGTGCCGAGTCCGGGGCTACGACGGCGGAGCCGTCGGACGACGTTCGCCAGCCACGTCGCGCGCGTCGCGAACCACGTGGAACGGGCGCTTCGGCGCGACGGATCAATCTATCTAGCCCGGGGCGCGAGCGGGATCGACTGACGTAGTGAAACCGCTTCTGGTGGAGCGGCCGGTTGTACCGGGCATGAGCCACCTGCTGCCGCGGAAGCCCCCGGTCGAGCGGTCGGACGGCGAGCCCGAGGTCGTCGGGCTCGACGGGGTCGAATCGGGAGCGGTCTTCTCCGCCCTCGCCCCGGAGCTCGCCCGCTCGATCCTCTCGGAACTGTACCGCGAGCCGTCGACGCAGTCGGAGCTGGCCGACCGGGTCGACACCTCGATCCAGAACGTCAGTTACCACCTCGACAGCCTCGTCGAGGCCGGGCTCGTCACCGTCGTCGACCGCTGGTACTCCGAGAAGGGCACGGAGATGGACGTGTACGCCCCCGACGGTGACCCGCTGGTGCTGGTCGCCGGCGACGAGGGGGCGCTCGACGACGCGCGCCGGGCGGTCGCGGACGGCGCCGCGGTCGGCGACCGGGGAGGGTGATCGCGGTGGCTTCGACAGCCGCGGGAGCGACGACCGTCGAGACGGCCGAGGTGACCGACTCCGAGGCGGCCGAGGCGCCGCTCCCGGCCCCCGAGACGCTCGAGCTGGCGACCGACGAGACGCGGCGGACGATCCTCACGACCCTGTGGCGTGCCGAGGGCCCGCTGGGATTCGCGGTCCTCCGCCGCCGGACGGGCGTCGACGGGAGCGGGCGGTTCAACTACCACCTGCAACGATTGCTCGGACGGTGCGTCCGCGACGCGGGCGAGGGCTACGAGCTGACTCCCCGCGGCGAGCGCTTCGTCGCCGCGCTGGCCGCCGTCCCGCCGGTCGCCGAAGCGGGCGACCGGGATCCCCCGGCCGACTGAGCCGGCTGCCCGGCCGCGCTGCGGGCCGAACCCGGTGTCGATACCGTCGCGGTCGACGCGACGACACCGGGCCGACACTCCTCGCATCGGGATTCCAGTTCGGAGCGAAGCGCGATGTCGGGAGCCTCGAATGCCGACTGGAGGGGGGGTGTCCGACGGTCCGGCGCCGTCCCGCTCAGCTGTAGTCGCCGATGTCGACGACCAGCGCCGCGTCGGCGGTGATCCACGCGGCCGTCTGCTCGGCGTCGTCGCGCCGTTCGACGAAGGTGACTGTCTCGGCGTCGGGGACCGCCTCGATCCGGGACGGGTCGTCGGACGTGCCGGGCCGGGGCGACCGGTCGTCGATCCAGGGCGCAGTGCGGTCGGGGTCACCAGGGTCGCTCATGTCCGATTGAAGGCCCGTCGGCATAATAAACCGGGGGCCGGAGCTTCGGGCTCGGAAACTCGGCCCGACGACCTCGGCACGGGGGCCGGCAACGACAGCCCGTCGGCTCCGGAGTCGGGTCGAGTCGGCGGCCGCGACGGCGTCGAGACCGCGTCGGGGCCGAAGCGGGCGGGGACCCGGCTCGGGGCGGCCGCCGGGGGAACGGACGGGGGAACCGAACGACAGCGGGCGTAGCCTGACAGCGGAGCGGGGCCGACCCCGGTGGGGACGGGGCGCCCCGGTGGTGGGTGGTGGTGGGTGGTCCGGTGGGGCGGAGCCCATCGGGTTCGCCCGGCGGAACCGGGTAGGTTCTGCCTCACGGAGGGGTGACGGCGGCCGGATACTGCGCCCGCCTCCGGCCCGGGCGGGTGATCGACGATACTGCCCCGGACGTATTCAATCGGCGTCCAGTGTTTCAGGGGCTGAAACACGCGGGCCGGAGCGGGACCGTCGGGAGCGAGGGTATCGGTAGCGGGCGACAGGTGGACGAGGTCGGTCCGGAGCGACACGCATCCACGGTCGGGGAGTCAGCGCGAGCGGGCCGGCGCCGGCTCGTTCGCGCTGGCCTCGAAGCCGGCGCCGTCGCCGGTGGCCGTCACCGCGAGGCCGTCGTCGGTGAACTCGATGGTCACCGACTCGAAGGCGGCCGCGAACACCGTCCGGTGGTGGCCGTCCGCGTCACAGGCGAGGTCGGTGTCGACGAGACCGGCCTCCTGCAGTCGGTTCAGTCGCCGGTACACCGTCGCACGGGACGCCCCGCACGCGTCCGCGATCGTCCGCGCGGGTTTCGCCTCCGTCCGGATGACTTCGAGAATCGCGCGCGTGTACGCCGCGTCCAGCAGTTCCAGGAGTTCGTCGGTCGAGAGGTCCCCCGACGCGTCGTCGGGCGTCCGGGCGGGCCCCGACCGCGTGGATTCGGTGAGTGACATCGGTCCGTCTCGTCCGTACTGTCTCCCCTCGTCCCCCTCGGTGTACTGGCAACTGGCGTTGTCCGGCCCACTCGCGGAGGCAATACACGTTGTGATGGCAACTGTTCACA
Source organism: Halosimplex halobium (assembly GCF_051414055.1). Classification (NCBI taxonomy): domain Archaea; kingdom Methanobacteriati; phylum Methanobacteriota; class Halobacteria; order Halobacteriales; family Haloarculaceae; genus Halosimplex; species Halosimplex halobium. The sequence continues at coordinate 112,509 of NZ_JBLKNX010000011.1, read as the reverse complement.
CGGTCGCCGGTGTCGACCGCACGGTCGGGGTCCCGGCGACGGCGCCTCGGGCGGTCGTACTGTTTCCCGGCCTGAAACACGGTTCGCCCGCTTAGGTACGGGGGCCGCGAACGGCCACCGAATGCAGGACCGTCGACCGTCGCATCCGAGTGGCCGTTCCGCCTCGGGGACCCGCCGACCGCTCGGTCGCCACTGGCTGGACGGCCCCGGCCGAAGCCACGGGGAGCCGGATCCGCCGCCAGACAGGGGTCCACGGACAGACGGGGACCCGCCGCCCGACGGCCCCACCCAGTCCGCCGACCGGGTCCGACGGATCGACGCCGCCGACGCCGACAGGTTCGGCGACCCGGCGGTCCCGGTACCGACCGACGACGCGATCGGGGGCCACCCCGACAGGCAGGTTCTGGTCGTCGGGGCCACCGTGGTCGGCACGGCGCTCGCGCTGGTTCTCCGGCGGGCGGGGTACGACCCGCTGGTCGTGGCGGGGGGCGACGCGTCGCCGCCGTCGGGGGTGACCACCCTGCCGCCGCCGGCGCTCGGAGTGCTCGACGCCGTCGGCGTCGGTGCGACGGTACGGCGCTGCGGCGTCGCCGTACGCGCGGTGTCCGTCCGGGGCGTCGACTCGACGGGGGCGACCGACGCCGCGGACAGCGGGGGGACGACGACGGTCGAGGCGTCGTCGGTGCTCGTCCGGACTCGCTCCCTCCGCCGGACGCTCGAAGCGCGCCTCGGCGACCGCCAGCGCCGGCGCGACACGCCCATCGCAGCGCTCGCCCCCCGCGAGGACGGGGTCGCCGTCGAGTTCGCCGACGGCGTCCGCGAGTGGTTCGACGTGGTCGTCGACGCGGGCGGACTGGATCCCTCGGTTCGCCCTGCCGACCGACCCCCGGTCGAGCGAGCGACGCTGGTCCAGTACGAGACCGCGACCGACGGCGACCCCGACGACGACCGGATCCGGGAGCGGTGGCACGACGGAGCGCTCGTCCAGCGGCTTCCCCGTCCCGGCGAGCCCGGCCAGCGCGTCCGGGTCACGGCGCCGGCCCCGGACCGCGGTCCGGGGGCCGACGAAGTGAGCCCCAGGACGGTGCTGCCGGACGACGCCGGGGTCGCGGGCGAGCTCGACGGTGTCGAACCGACGACCGTCCGGCAGGTCCGGGTTGCCGGCGGACCGCCACAGCCCGGGTCGTGGGGGAGCGGACGGGTGGCCGCCTGCGGGCCGGTCGCCTGTCCGGTCGCGCCGGCGACCGGGTTCCGGACCCAGCTCGGGGTCGAGGACGCCATCGCGTTCGCCAGGGCGGTGACGCGCGCGGACCGGTCGGCGTCGGCGGTCGTCGACGCCTACGCGGCGGGGCGCGCCCGCCGGCTCGCGACCCTCTTCCGGACGGCCGCGGCCGCTCGGCCCGACCACGAGTACCCGGTCCCCGATACCGCGTCGCCGCTGGCGCCGGTCGCCCTCCTGCGGACCGTCCCGCTCGGCCCCGCGCTCTGCGAGCGACTGGCTGCAGTCGGGTCGGACGGCGTCCGGTGACCGGTCGCCGATACCGGGTCGTCGCCCCCGTCACGCCTGCTCGTCCACCGGTGCGGCCGCACATGGCGACCGCCGGTCACGTCTCGGTATCGAACAGCAGCCCGAAGACCTCGCGCTCGGCGATCCGGAGGTGTTTGTTGAACGTCGGCTGCGTGATGTCGAGGCGGTCGGCGACCTCGCTGCCGTCGTTCGCCCGCGGCCACTCGAAGTAACCCGCCGAGAGGGCGGTCCGGAGGACCTCGAACTGCCGGTCGGTGAGTTCGCCCCGGACCCGGTCGGCCAGCTCCGCCGGCGTCCGGTCCCGCTGGCGGTGCTGTCGCCGCGCGGCGAGGTCGAGCGACGGCGCGATCCCCGCCAGCCGGTCGACGAACGACCGCACGTCGGCCTGGCGGGGGACCTCGACGACGACCGTCGCCCCGTCGGGGTCGGCCGTCGCCTCCCGCAGGACGCCGCCGTACTCCGCCAGCGGCGCGCCGAACCACTCGTCGGCCCGCGTCTCGACCAGCGTCGACGACGCCTCCTCGGCCACCACGTCGACCGTCCCGGGCAGCATCCGGCGCGCGACCTCCGGGGCGTCGTCGGGCACGTCCCCCTCGAAGCCGTAGTAGACGCTGACGGAGCCGTCCCCGCGGGAGACGGTCCGTTCGAGGGACACCCGGCAGTCGGCGGCCTCCGCCGCGCGGGCGAACGGGAGCGCGTCGCCCGGGCCGGCGAACTCCAGTTCGACCGTCTCGTCGGACTCCAGCGCCCGGCGGCGCTCGACCGCCACGAGCGCGTTCGCGATCGAGGTGCCCAGCTGCGCGAGCACCTCGCGCTCGCGCTCGCCGAACGCCTTCGGCGAGTCCGTGCCGACGGTCAACACGCCGTGGGTGATCCCGTCGTAGGTCAGCGGGACGGCGCACAGCGACTGGAACCCCTCCGAGAGGCCGCGGCGCCGCCAGTCGTCGGCCGGGCCCGCGCCGACGAGCGAGTCGGCGACCCGCACCTCGTCGCGCCGCCAGGCCGCGACCGCCGGGTGGGGGTCGGCCGTGTCGCCGGCCGTCGTCAGGTCCAGCCCCTCGACGTACCCCTCCGGGGCGCCGACGACCGCGCGGGCGGCCAGCCGGTCCGTGCCGACCTCGACGCCGCCGACCCACGCCAGCTCGTAGGGGCCGGAGCTGGCGAGGCGCTCGCAGACCGCCCGCTCGACCTCGCCGGGGTCGGTCGCGTCCGTGATCGCGGCTTCGACCCGCTGGGTGAGTCGGGCGATCCGGTCGAGCCGTTCGGCCCGCTCGGTCTGCGTGCGGAGCTGCTGCTCGCGCGCTTCGAGTCGCTGGCGTCCCTCGAGGTGGTTGAGCGCCGCCTCCAGCGTCGCCGCGAGGACGTGAGCCGCCTGGACCCGCTCGGAGCCGAGCGCGCCGTCGGGCGAACCCACCAGCAGGACCCCGTGGTTGCCCAGCGCGAGCCCGCGCCACGCCGCCAGGTCCGCCAGTATCTCGGGTTCCTCGTCGCCGCCGCTCCCGCCGGCACCGTCCTCGCTGCCGTCGCCTCCGGCCGTGCCGCGCCCGCCGTCGGGGGCTACGACCGTCCCGGTCGCGAACCCCTCCCAGAGGTGTCCGTCCCCCGGGCCGACGGGGTCGACCGCCTCCGCGTCGGGCAGCGGCTCGGTCAGGGCTTCCGGGCGGAGCACGCCGTCGTCGCCGTCGTAGAGGAACGCGGCGACTGCGGGGAGATCGAGCGTCTCGGCGGCCGCCTCGACCGCGGTCCGGGTCGCCTCCGCCGGGGTGTCCGCGGTCGCCAGGTCGTCGGTCGCGTCGTCGAACGACGCCATGCGGCGCTCGCGGGCCTTCCGGTCGGTGACGTCGCGGCTCACGATCACGATCCGGTCGTCGCCGGTCTCCCAGTCGGTCGGGTAGAAGTCCGACTGCACCCACCGCCGGTCCCCGTCGGGTCGCTCGATGCGGTACTCGTGGGAGTAGCTATCGGCCGCCGTCCCCTCGTCGACGTCGTCGGCGATCCCCGCCACGAACGAGCGGTAGGCCCGCTCGTCGTCGGGGTGGAGCGTCCCGAAGAAGCCGTCCTCGTACGTCTCGCGGATCGCCTCCAGCGACTGGCCCCAGATCCGCTCGTAGCCCGAACTCACGTAGTCGGGCGACTGCGACGCGGCGGTGATCTCCCGGGCGCGGGTCATGAAGATGGCCTCGTCGATGCGGTCGAGGATCGCGCCGAGGCGCCGCTCGGTCCGGCGGCGCTCGGTGATGTCGCGCATGATCGCCAGATACCGGCGCTCGCCGTTGATCGTCGCCGGCGTGTCGTTGACCTCGAGCCACCGTCGCTCGCCGTCCGCCCGCTCGATCAGCCACTCGTGGCTCCCCGGCTCGTCGGCGTCCATCACGTCGTCGATAATCGCCCGGGCGCGCTCGCCGGAGTAGCCCTCCGCCGGGACGTTGACCGCGTCCATCCCGGCCGCGAGCAGTGCCTCCCGGTCGTACCCGGTCAGCTCGCACATCCGCTCGTTGCAGTCGAGCAGTTCGCCGGTGTCGGGGTCGTGGACCGCGATCGCGTCGGTGACGCCGTCGAAGATCTGCTCGTACTCCCGCTCGCGGCGCTTGCGCTCGGTCACGTCCCGTTGCATCGAGAGGACCCGCAGCTCCCCGCCGATCTCTGCCGGCGCCAGCGTGACCTCGAGCCAGATCCGCTCGCCCGAGCGGGTCACACCGCGCCACTCGACGGTCTCGGGCTCGCCCGTCTCGGCGACCTCCCGGATGAGGTCCCACCCCCGCTCGCCGGTGTACCCCTCCTCGGTAGCGCTGAGCCCCTCGATCCCCTGCTCCCGGATCGCCTCGAGGTCGTAGCCGAGCATCTCCCGGTAGGTCTCGTTCACGTCGGTTATCTCGCCGGCCGCCGGGTCGAACACCGTGATCGCGTCGTTGACACCGTCGAAGATCTGCTCGTACTCCCGCTCGCGGCGCTTGCGCTCGGTGACGTCCTGGACGCGGCCGACGATGCGGTCGACGGTCCCGTCGTCGCCCTCGACGGGGAACCGGGTGACCGAGACCCACCGCGTCTCCCCGTCCCGCCGGATCCGGTACTCCCCCTCGTAGGCCTCGTCCGGGTCGCCGGCCTCGATGTCCGCGACCAGCCGCTCGACGTCGGCCTCGTACGCCGCCCGGTCGTCGGGGTGGGCCGCCTCGACGAACGCGGTCGGGTCCGCGTCGAGTTCCGTGACGGGGCGGCCGTAGATCTCTTCGTAGGCGTCGTTGATGTAGCGGATCTCGGAGAAGTCGGCCGCCGCCAGGTAGACGATCTCGTCGATATGCTCGGCGATGAGCCGGAAGCGGCGCTCGCTCTCGCGGAGCTCCCGGGCGCGCTCGACGCGGTCCAGCGCGGTGGTGACGTGGCGGGCGAGGATCCCCGCCGCGTCGAGCGTGACCTCGTCGAACCCGTCGCCGTCCCGGTCGACCGCGGCGAACAGCCCGTGCTCGCCGAGCGGCACGAGGACCGCGTCGCCGGGGGGCGTCCCGCCGTCGAGGGCTTCGGGGTCGTAGACGCCCCGCTCGTCCGTCTCGTACACGTTGTACTCCAGGTCGCCGGGTTCGAGCGGGCGCGGCCCCTCGCCGGGCGCGAGGTCGTCGATCTCGTCGCCGGTCGCGACCGGCTCGAGCACGTCGGCGTCGCCGCCCCCGCCGTCGCCGTCGGCGCCCCCGTGGAGCCAGCAGGTTGGCAGCCACAGGTCGAGCACCTCGGTCGCGGCGTCGATGGCGGCCTCGCAGACCGCCCGCGGGGTCGACGCGTGCTGGAGGTCGTCGGTCGCCTCGTGGAGCGCGCGGATCAGCCGCTCGCGGCGCTTGCGCGCGGTGATATCGCGCTGCATCGAGAGGATCCGGTCCTCGCCGCCGATCTCGGCCGTGGCGACCCGCGCCTCGATCCACCGGCGCTCGCCCGACTTCGTCTCCTGTTGCCACTCGACGGTCTCGGGCTCGCCTGTCTCCATGACGCGGTGGCAGATCTCCCGCGCCCGCTCGGTGGTGTAGCCCGCCTCCGTCGCGCTGAGGGCCGCAAACCCCGCCTCGCGGACCGCCGCGACGCTGTCGTAGCCCAGGCGGTCGAGAAACGTCCGGTTCGCGTCGAGCGGCTGGGCCGTCTCGGGGTCCTGGACGACGATCCCGTCGTTGACGCCGTCGAAGATCTGCTCGTACTCCCGCTCGCGGCGCTTGCGCTCGGTGATGTCGCGAACGCTGCCGAGGACCCGTTCCTCGCCGCGGATGTCGACGACGCTGAGGTGGACCTCGACGGGGAAGGTCTCGCCGTCCGCCCGCCGGTTGCGCCACTCGAACAGCTGCGGCCCCTCCTCGCGGGCCGCCCTGATGCGCTCGCGGGCGTCCTCGTATGCGTGGTCCGCCGCCGCGACAACGTCGACCGTCTCCCCGAGGAGCTCCGCGCGGTCGTAGCCGTTCATCTCGCAGAACCGCTCGTTGGCGTCGGTGATCTCGCCCGTCTCGGGGTCGTGGATGACGAGCCCGTCCGAGACGTTCTCGAAGACGCCCCGGTAGGTCTGCTCCAGTTCGCGCCGCTCGGTGACGTCGGTGTACCAGACGTAGGCGTCGGTCGCCCCGTCGGCGCTGACCGCCTCGTCAGCGTCGGCCGACTCGTCGGCGTCGGCCCCCGGGTCCGTACTGAAGTGGATCACCCTGACGAAAAACTCCCGGGTCCCGTCGGCCGTCTGCCGGGTGATCTCGCGTTCGACGGGCTCGCCCCGCGCGACCGTCGCTCGCAGCCGCTCGTACTCCGCACGCTCGCTCTCCGGGACGACCGTCTCACCGACGCCGGAGCCGACGACGTCCGACGCCGCGAACCCGAACACGTCCTCGAAGGCGGCGTTCGCCTCCCGGATTATCGGCTCTTCGCCCTCGAAACGGACCCGGAGCATCGGGTCCGGGTTGTTCTCGAACAGGGCCGACCGCCGGTCGCGCTCCCGTTCGAGCCGGCGCTCGTACTCGCGGCGCTCGGTCACGTCCCGCGACAGCGCCAGGACGCGGTCCTCGCCGGCGATCGTGGCCGGCGCGAGGTTCACCTCCAGCACCCGGCGCTCGCCCCCCGCCGTCTCGACCTCCCACTCGACGGTCTCGGCCTCGCCGGTCGCGGCGACCCGCTGCTGGACCTCGTAGGCGCGCTCGCCGCCCTCGGCGCCGTCGACGGTGAACCCCGCGACGTCCATCTCGACGAGCGCCGCCCGGCTGTACCCGGTCAGCTCGGCCATCGTCTCGTTGACCTCGACCAGCCGCTCGTCCCACGGGTCGTGGACCGTGATCACGTCGTTGACGTTGTCGAACACCTGCTCGTAGGCGCGCTCGCGGCGTCGACGCTCTGTCACGTCGACGGCCGTCGCGAGGACGACCGCCCGCCCGCCCAGCGTGGCCCGCCGGAGCCGCGACTCGACCCACCGGACCGACCCGTCGGCCGTCGCCACCGGCCACTCCAGCTCGATCGGGTCCGCGCCCTCCGACAGGCTCGTGACGGCGTTGACCAGCCGCTCGCCGTCGTACCCGGGCACGTCGGCCGTGAACGCCGCGAGGTCCGTCGACCGCACCGCCTCGCGGTCCTGCCCGACCAGGTCACAGAACGCCCGGTTGGCGTCGAGCAGGGCGCCGGTCTCGGGGTCGTGGACCGCGGCCACCCCCGCGACACCGTCGTACAGCGTCCGGACCGTGTCGCGGGCGCGCTCACGGTCGACCGCCGACCCGATCCGCTCGGCGACCAGCCCCGGGTCGGCCTCGACGAGCCGCCGGGGGAGCGTCTCCGCCGCCCCCGCTGACAGTACCGCCGCCTCCCGGGCGTCGTCCCACCCGTCCGTCAACACCACGGCCGGGTCGTCGGGTCGCTCGGCCGTCCAGCGGTCGAGAATCGCTTCCGCGTCGACGCCGGTCGCGCCGCCGTCGACGACCAGACAGTCCGCCCCGCGCTCGGCCGCCCGCTCGTCCGCGCCTCCCGAGTCGGCTGCTTCGTCCGCGCTCGCCGCCAGGGCGACGACGTCGTCCACGTCCGCTTCCGCGTCGACGGCCGCGACGGTCAGCGACCGCTCGTCGCCCGCTGCCGCATCCGAGAGCGCCTCCGCGACCGCTTCCCCACCCGCGACCACGGACCGCACGGCGCCGGATCCCACCGGAAACATGGGTACCATGTTCGTCTCGACCGCCGTAAATCGTTCGCGGGGGGCCGGCGTCCGTCGGGATCGGGCGGAAACTCGACTCGCGCGCTGATCGCCCGTGAACCGCCGCTCGGCCCTCCCGGACTCGTGCGGCCCTCCCCGGCGCGACCGCGGACTGTTCCTCGGCCGTGGTCGGCGGCGCCGACCGGTCCACGGCCCGGTCGCTGCGTGCCTGTCGGTCGGCGACCTGCGTCCCCGTGGTGGCGGTATGGGTACTCGACTGACGCCGGAACCGCCGACCAGTCACTGGTCCCCGTTCCGGGAACTATTTACGCCGTGGTCGCGGATGCCAACGTAACCGAGACGCGTTGTCCCCGGGAAGGCCGTACCGGACCCGTCACGAATCGCGACCCGTTCTGTGCAATTGCCGACGGCGTCCGTACGGCCTGCTCTCCTTCGCGGGCGGACTCTGAGATGGGTTCTGGGATCGCTCCGATCGGACCTATCATGGAACTCGAAATCACAACTATCGGCGGCTACGAGGAAGTCGGCCGCCAGATGACGGCCGTCCGTGCCGACGACGACATCGTCGTCTTCGACATGGGCCTCAACCTCTCGAAGGTACTGATTCACGACGACGTCCAGACCGAGCGCATGCACAGCCTCGACCTGATCGACATGGACGCGATCCCCGACGACCGCGTCATGGCCGACCTCGACGGCACCGTCCAGGCCATCGTGCCGACCCACGGCCACCTCGACCACATCGGCGCTATCTCCAAGCTGGCCCACCGCTACGACGCGCCCGTCGTCGCGACGCCGTTCACGCTCGCGCTCGTCGAGGAGGAGATCGACGACGAGGGGAAGTTCCAGGTCGACAACGACCTCGTCGAGATGGAGGCGGGCGAGACGATGTCCATCGGCGACGAGACCGAACTGGAGTTCGTCAACGTCACTCACTCGACCATCGACGCGATCAACCCCGTCCTGCACACGCCCGAGGGCGCCGTCGTCTACGGCCTCGACAAGCGCATGGACCACACCCCCGTCGTCGGCGACCCCATCGACATGGACCGGTTCCGCGAGATCGGCCGCGAGGGCGTCCTCTGTTACATCGAGGACTGCACCAACGCCAACAAGAAGGGCCGCACGCCGAGCGAGGCCGTCGCCCGCAGCGAACTGCGGGACCTCATGCACTCGCTGGAGGACTACGACGGCGGTATCGTCGCGACGACGTTCGCCAGCCACATCGCGCGGGTCACCTCGCTGGTCGAGTTCGCCGAGGAGATCGGCCGCCAGCCCGTCCTGCTGGGCCGGTCGATGGAGAAGTACTCCGGCACCGCCGAACGCATCGGCGCCGTGGAGTTCCCGGACGACCTGGGGATGTACGGCCACCGCAACTCCGTCGACCGGACGTTCGAGCGGATCATGAACGAGGGCAAGGAGAACTTCCTGCCCGTCGTGACGGGCCACCAGGGCGAACCGCGGGCGATGCTCACCCGCATGGGTCGCGGCGAGACGCCGTACGAACTGGACAGGGGCGACAAGGTCATCTTCTCGGCGGGGATCATCCCCGAGCCCACCAACGAGGGCCAGCGCTACCAGAGCGAGACGCTGCTCGGAATGCAGGGCGCCCGCATCTACGACGACGTGCACGTCTCCGGTCACCTCTCCCGGGAGGGCCACTACGAGATGCTCGACGCGCTCCAGCCCGAGCACGTCATCCCCGCCCACCAGGACCTTGCCGGGTTCTCCGGGTACGTCGATCTGGCGACGAGCCAGGGGTACGAGCTGGGTGAGGACCTGCACATCACCTCCAACGGGAACACCATCCAGCTGGTCTGACACCCTCTACCGACCACCTCCTGTGGCGAACGGTGGAGGCATTCACCTCACCTATAGGGATAACAGCGCGAAAGTCCGCCCATTTGAGATGGGAGGTAGCGCGGCCGCTCCGTGCTACGCTACATCCCCGTTAAGCGCGGGGTTGGCGGTCAACGGGTCGTAGACGCTCATGTCCGTGACGACCGAGACGCTGTTCTCCGCGTATCTGGCGGTCCGTTCGAGCAGCGTCACCGATCGCTGGAGGGTGAGCAACGGTTCGGGGCGCTTCGCTTCGAGGTGCTCGTTCGTCGATTCGACCTGCTCGTCGATCTGGTCGAAGGTGTCGTGGGCCCGCTTGATCGTCCGTTGGTCGCGAGTTTCGATACACCTGAATGCGATGTCTGACGCCTCGTCGATCGTGTCGTGGAGTGCCCCGATCCGCTCGCTCATCTCCGGATCTAGCAACTGGCCATCCTGTTTGGTGACGATCGACGCGATATCGCACGCCGTGTCGGCCATCGAAAGAATGTCCGAGGCGATCGACCGGAACCCGATGATCGGGAGCTCCGCTTCCAGACCGACGGCCTGTCTGAGCCGTGGGTTCCGATATGTCGCGAACAAGAGCCGCAGGAACAGGAAGTAGAGTTTTTCGACTTGTCGGTAGCGACCGGCGACGGTACGGGCGGCCGCGGCGTTGCCGTCGGTGAGGCCAGACACCGCGCTGGCACGCATCGACGCCTCCGTCCGGTGGAGCCGCTCCAGTAGCGTCGTGATGTCGAAGTCGCTGGGCGCGACGGAACAGCGAATCGTCACGGAGTCGTCGTTCTGTTCGACCACGTTGAGGCCCATCAATCGTTTCTCGGCCTCCGTAACGCCGTCGCAGTGGGCCAGATCCAGCGAGTCCGACCCATCTATGTGGATCAGTTGACGCCCGAGCACGTACTGGCTGACGAGTACTCGTTCGAGACTGTCCTGTTCCAGTGTCTCTGCGTTGATCCGTGTCTCTGGATCTTCGTCCGCAGGACTCTCGGGGATCAAAAGCAGGGAATCTCCGCTTTTGGATTCCCGAACGATCAACTGGTCGCTTTCATCGATGTCCTGGGCCTGTGCCCACTCGGCCGGTACGGAGACGCCGACCGTCGACGACCCGAGCTTCTGGACCTGTCGTTTCATGTTTACTGATGCATCCACAGGGGGTATCGTTGTTGGTTATGAATAGATCGAATAGTCACTTATTATTTTCTTTAGCGCCCATTTATTGGACAATATTAGAAAATTATGGATATTCTAGCCCATGTCGAGGGATTTTTCGCCGTGACTGTTGTTTCGTTGCTGTCGACTCGTGCCGACGGCAACGAACTGGCTGCTGGCGGACGCGGGACGCGAACCCGCTCGCGGCTGGGCCATCGAAGGGCACTGCGGTGGTGAACGCATTGGATACCGCTACGAGTGGTAGTGGGTAATGAACTCCGTGACCGTCGTAGAGAACTCTTCGGGATACTCCAGGAAGATCATGTGGCCACATCGATTGAAGATCTTCATCCGGATGTCCGCGTTCTCCTGACCGATCATATCGAAGGCAGCCAACGCCATCACTGGCGGCACTGTCGGGTCGTCCCGTCCGAACACGTACAGCACTGGCATGTCGAGTACCCCGTCTTTGATCCGCTGGTGGGCCTCGTTCATCTCCTCGTCGAGCGAGGTCTGCCAGTGTTCCATCTGCCCCTCGTCGTCCATGATCCGGGCCGTCTCGCGGGCCTTCTCCCGCCGTTCCATGTACGCCGCGGTCCGACACCGCCGGTCCGTGATGTACTCCTTCTGGTGCGAGTAGTGGTCGTAAAAGTACTCCATCCACTCGGGGTCGGTCTTCTCCAGCCCGAACTCGTCCATCTCGAAGATGATGTCCCGCCGGTGGTTTCCGTCACCCGCGGCGGGACCGAGCGTCGCGCTGTTGCAGATGACGAGCGAGTCGAACAGGTCAGGTTCCTCGACGGCGACCCGCGTCGCCAGCCCGCCGCCCCGCGACCACCCCGCCATGTGGCACGAGTCGAGGTCCAGCGCCTCGATGAACCCCAGCACGTGGTCGATGTCGGACTGGTACCGGAAGTCCTCGGGGTCGTCGGGGTTGTCGGTTAGTCCGCAGCCGATGCGGTCGACCGCCAGCACCCTGAACTCGTCGCTCAGGTACTCGAACGTCTTCGACCATGAGTTCGCGCTACTCGAACCGCTCCAGTTGTTGCCGTGGATCAGGACCAGTGGGTCGCCACTCCCCTCATCGTAGTAACGCGTGCGGATCCCGTCCACGTCGACGAACTCGGGATCGTACCCGTCGATACTCGCGTCCTCCGGGATGTCGGAGAACATCTCGGCCGTCGTATCAGTGTCCGTCGATGCCATCTTACGAACCGTCCTCCGTTTCCCGAATATGGATTACAGACAACACGGTAATCTCGTTATATTACAAAATACATAGTTCTATGGGCGTATATGGTACAGGATTTTAAAGTATTAATACGCGTCATCCCTTCCGCTCGGGGCGAGTGTACGTCGCGGCGACCACACGCTCCCCTGCTGGCGGGCGGAGGCACGGTCGCGACCCAGTGCGAGCCCGGGGTACAACCCCCGAGAGCCGCTCGTCTTCGGGATACCCGGGTTCGAAGTAGAGACAGTGGTCACGGTCACGGACGTGGCGACCCTCGGCAGCCAGGCCGTCGGCCCGACGCTGACATGTTGATAGATTATAATTGTACCAGGTGTTCCCGACGAATACTGTTCAATAATAGGGTTTCGGATGTGTTTGGATGGTGGATTTAAATAAATCGGCCCGCGTTCCAAATACGAATGAATACCCCCGGTCACTGTGTGCGACATGTATAGGCAGGCGACACCCTCTGCGGGGGTCGCCCCGGACGTGAGACGGCTCGCGAGGCGTCGAGTCGTGTCGGCGTTCAACACCAGCCGAGACCGCGCGAGCGTCCCGGAGCGTGTCCGGAACGAAACGACGCTGAGGGGACACTGATCGAATGGGCGCTCTCTCAGTCTTCACCTCCCGCGCACGGCTGTTCGCGAAGTGGCGGGAGATCATCGACCTCGGGTGGCCGATAACCGTCCAGACGGCCGTTCGAACCGGGATGCGGACGACGGACCTGATCGTCACCGGTATCTTCGGGCCCGCGGCTATCGCGGCACTGGGGCTGGCGAACCTGTACGCGCGGGTAGCGCTGTTCACCGGCATCGGCATCGGGACCGGCGCGCTGTCGCTGTCGAGTCAGGATACTGGCAGTGGCGCCGACACCAACAAGAACGAAGCGATCTCGCAGGCACTCGTACTGGGGTTCCTCGTAGGGATACCGCTCACGGTGTTCGCCGTTGTCCTCCCCCGCCCCGCGTTGAGTATCTTTGGCGCGACCGAAGAGGTCATCGCGCTCGGCGTGCCTTACCTCATGATCGTCCTCGGAACCGCGCCCGCACGGCATGTCACACTCATTGGGGAGAAGGCGCTACAGGGAACCGGGGACACGAAGACGCCGATGTATATCCGCGGTGGGTCGAACGTCGTTAACATCGCGGGGACGGTTTCGCTGGGGCTCGGTCTGGGACCGCTGCCGCGACTCGAGGTCGTCGGCGTGGCACTCTCGACGGCCGGCGCGAACGTGCTGGCCGGTGGGGCGGTAGTCGGATTCATGCTGAGCTCTCGAACCGACGTCGAGCTCATCAGACCGAGGGACCTGGTCATCATGAGACAGATCGTCAAAGTCGGCACGCCGCGCACCGTCCAGGGACTCTCGCGGACGGCCGCCTCCTTCCCGCTGAGCGCGATCCTCGTCGGTTTCGGGGTCGAGATCTACGCGGCCTACCAGGTCGGTCGGCGCGTGGCCCAGCAGCTAACGGGGCCGCTGGCTCGGAGCCTCAACGTCGTCTCAAGCATCCAGATCGGCCAGGCACTCGGGGCTCAAGAGGTCGACGACGTGCGGTTCAACACGGCGGCGCTGGCGTCGTTCGGCGTCCTCACGACTGTCGTCCTCAGCACCGGTGTGTTCCTCTGGAGTGAGGCCCTTGCGGGGTTCTTCGGTGACGACCAGGCCACGCTCGCGGCCGCGACGGTGTTCATTCAGGTGTTCGCCATCGCTTCGGTGTTCCGGACGCTCTCACGGATCTACGCGGGAGCGCTCCAGGGCGGCAGCGAGACGATCAAGCCGTTCCTCGCCGAACTGTTCGGCGGGACGGGGCTACTGCTCGGAGTCACCTACGTTGGCGGTGTCGTCCTCGGCTACGGCGTCCTGGCCGCCTACGCGGGGATCGTCCTGTCGGGCGTGTGTCGACTGGCGCTGGTGTTCGGCTGGTACAGCGGGAGCAACTGGATCGAAGCAGCGCTCGACGGCATGGAGACACGGGGAAGCATCAGCAACGATTGACTCCCCGAATGCACCACCGTCTGCTCGTCGCTCCCGGTATGGCGGCTGTATTTTAGATCGTATGATCGGGTTCATACGCAGTATACACGGGTAGATCTGAAATTCGTCCGTTATCAATCGGGGAATCGATTGTTTTCCTTTAATACATATTAACTATTTGCTGACAAGAGTCATATGGCACCTCCCGACACAGGACGTATGGGATCGACACCCGTAGCGGATGCGTACGTACCGGACCACGTATCGGACGACGACCTCGCTTACTTCGAGAAGGGCGGGATGGGAGACGAGGTCGGCTGGGGAGACAACCCCGCGGTCGTCGTCGTCGACATGACGGACGCGTTCGTCGACGGGGAGTACGCCACCGGCCGGACCGACACCGGTCAGGCCGCGGTCGAGGCCAACGAGCGGCTGCTCGATGCCGCTCGAGCGGCCGAGCTCCCCGTGTTCTACACGACGCCCACGAGCGCCGGCGTCTACCCGGAGGACTACCGCAGTTCCGGTGACGACGACGAGATGAGCGAGGAGTACCGCAAGATCCTCACCGAGGGCAACGTCATCTCCGACCCGATCGCTCCCGAACCGGACGACGTCGTCATCGAGAAGCCAGCACCGAGCGCCTTCTTCGACACGCACCTGGCGAACCTGCTTCACCACTACGACATCGACACGCTGATCGTAACGGGGATGACGACCAGCGGCTGCGTCCGTGCTACAGTCGTCGACGGCGACTCCAGCGGGTTCCGCGTGGTCGTTCCGATCGAGTGCGCCGCGGACCGATCGATCAGTTCACACGAGATGTCGCTGTTCGACATGGATATGAAATACGCCGACGTCAGACCCCTCGACACTGTGCTCGAACGGATCGACGAGGTCGTCGAGACCGAGACCGCCACCACCGCGTAGCGGACACGCAGCAGTCCTCTCGGTTTTCCTGCTATTCGACAGTCTTCTCTTTTTCCCTATGATTCTCTCGGTCGCTATACGTCGTAAATATCGAATAAATACCGCCGAAAATGCGGAGTCATAGAATTCTCCGTCAGGAACATCTCTTATCGATGTATACTGTGACCATGTCATGAAGGACTTTGAGGGTCCTGTGGCGGACTCCGGCCGCCGATCCGGTCGCGAACTCGCCCGCACGGGCGCAGACTGCCCCTGACGGCGGATACGCGACGGTCGACGGCCGGAGACCGGATATATTGTGGAATGACAAACAAACAGTTATCTCTAGATAATATACCTATATAAGAAATTACTGCCGAAATCAATCGGCATATGTCTATGTACTTTGTGCGTTGGGTTGATGTCTGACCAATTCAAGGAGGCCTACGTGCCCGACGAGGTCCCGGAGGAAGACCTGGCGTACTTCGGCAAGAGTGACGACCGGGTCGAGTCACTCCGTCGGGAGTGGGGGGACAACCCTGCGCTCCTCGTCGTCGACATGACGAACGCGTTCGTCAGCGACGAGTACTATCTCGGCCGCTCCGACACGGGCCAGCCGGCCATCGAGGCCAACGAGCGGTTGATCGACGCCGCCCGCGAGGCGGATGTCCCGGTGTTCTACACTCATGGGACCGACGCCGAGCACTTCCCTCCGGACTACCAGGGGACGACGAAGTCGGCGGGCGGGACCGACGAGGAGTTCGTCGAGATGTGGGAGACCGGGAACCAGATCCACGAGGACCTGGCGCCCGAACCGGAGGATGTGGTGATCCAGAAGCCGCGCGCGAGTGCCTTCTTCGACACGCACCTGGCGAACCTGCTCCACCACTACGACATCGACACGCTGATCGTGACGGGGATGACGACCAGCGGCTGCGTGCGCGCCACGGCGGTCGACGCCCATTCGTCGAATTTCCACGTCGTGGTCCCGATCGAGGCAGCCGCCGACCGGTCGGTCATTTCCCACAAGATCTCGCTGTTCGACATGGACATGAAATACGCCGACGTGCTGCCCGTTGACGAGGTTCTCGACGAACTCCGGACGACACGGGCTGTCGCTGACGACTGAGGCCACACCGAGATCCACGGAACGAGCGGCGTGGATAGCTCTTGCTCAATAATTTCCTGTTTTAAAGATATTAATACTATTATTGCCTGTTTGTAGGGAAATTTTAAATATAGGGGTGCAGACTGGGTCTGTGTAGAATGAAAAGTGACCGATTCGGGTTCGAGGTGAACGATAATGAGCAGTGACGGAGACAGCAGCTACGACCGGCGGTCGGTACTCAAGGGCGGTGCCGCTGTCACGGCAGGGCTGATCGCGGGTTGTAGCGGCGGAGGCGGAGCCGGTCCGTCGACGGACGACGGGGCTGGCGGCGACGGTGGCGGCGCCGACACGCCCGGCACCGAGGTGACGAGCGAGGACGGCGAGACGGTGCTCAACGTGATGACGAGCCAGCCGAACACGACGCTGGACCCACACGACACCGGCGGGATCCCGGACTCGCACGTCATCTACCACAGCATCGAGAACCTGATCTTCCGCAACGACGAGGGCGAGCTCATCCCCGCGCTGGCGACCGACTGGGGCCGGGAGGAACCGGGCAGGTTCCGGTTCCACCTCCGCGAGGGCGTCGAGTGGCACAACGGCGACAAGTTCACCGCCGAGGACGTCGTGTTCAGCGTCAACCGGATCGTCGACGACGACGTGGGCTACGCTTCGACGCGCAAGTCGTACATCCCCGGGGTCACCGGTGCGGAAGCGGTCGACGACCTGACCGTCGACATCCTCTCGGATTCGATCAACCCGCTGATCATTCCGGGCTTCTCGGCATTCCTCGGCGCCGCTATCATGAACAAGGAGTGGGTGCAGTCCCACGAACGCGAGTACGTCGCCCAGAACATGGTCGGCACTGGTCCGTTCGTCCTGGAGGAGTACGAGTCGGGCGTCCAGGCGACGTTCAGCCGCAACGACAACTACTGGGGCGAAGCGCCGGACATCGACCGGGCGGTGTTCGACTGGTCCGGCGAGGCGGCGACGCGCGTGAACTCGCTGCTCGCCGACGAGACCGACCTGACGGTCAACATCCCGCCGCAGGACGTCCCGCGGGTCGAGGAGAACGAGGGGACGGCGATCAAGAACGTCCCCAGTACGCGCATCTGTTACGCGTTCATGCGTCGGGGCGTCGAGCCCTTCACGAGCAAGAAGTTCCGGAAGGCGCTGAACTACGCGATCGATGTGGAGGCCGTCATCGACGACGTACTCGCCGGGTTCGGGACCCCGACGGGCCAGCCGACGCTCGAGATGATGTTCGGCTACGACCCGGACATCGACCCGTACCCCTACGACCCCGACATGGCCGAGCAGCTCATCGACGAGAGCGGGTTCGCGGGCGTGGAACTGAACCCGCCCTGTCGCCTCGGACGGTACCTCAAGGGCGAGGAGTGGATGACCGCCTGGACCGGCCAGATGGACCAGCTCCCCAACGTCACCGTCGAACCCAACCTGATGGATTCGGCCTCGTTCACGAGCCGTCTCGGCGCCACGGGCGACCAGCAGATGGACTTCGCCATCTGGGGGTACGGCCAGCCGACCTTCGACGCGAGCGCGACGATCCGGTCGACGCTCACCGGCGACGCCATCGGTACCTTCCCGGACCCCGAGCTCATCGACCTCATCGACCAGGCGGACAGCGAGGGCGACCGCGAGGAGCGCGAGCGCCTCCTCCAGGAGATCAACCAGTGGTGTCACGAGGAGTGTCCGTGGGTGTTCATGCACGGCCAGTCCAGTATCTACGGGCAGAACACCGCCGACTACGAGTGGACGCCGCGGTCCGACGAACTGCTGAACGCCAACTTCATCGAAGCGAAGTGAGACAGAGATGGCAAACGTGACTCGATTCCTGGCCAAACGGCTGGGACAAGGCGTGTTCGTCGTGTGGGGGGTGATCACCGCCGTGTTCGCCCTCCGGGCGCTCTCCCCCACGAATCCGGCGAGACTCGCTGCTTCGCCCGACGCACCGGTCGAACGGGTCGAGGCGATCGCCAACGAACTCGGGCTGAACGCCCCGATATATCAGCAGTACGTGAACTACGTCATCGGCGTCGCTCAGGGCGACCTGGGGTACTCCTACATCACGAGTACGCCCGTCGCGCCGCAGATCTGGGTCCGGATGGCCGCGACCATGGAGCTGGCCGTGTTCGGGATCCTGTTCGCGCTCGTGCTGTCGATCCCGCTCGGCGTGATGAGCTCGACCCGTCGAAACGAGCTGCCCGACTACGTCGCGAACCTGTCGTCGCTGGTCGGCGTCTCGACGCCCAACTTCTGGCTCGGGATCATGCTCGTGTTGCTGCTGTCGGTCCAGTACAACGTCCTGCCGACGAGCGGCCGACCGGTCGGGTTCCTCTCGGCCGTCGGGTCGCTGCTGGCGCTCAACGTCGACCCACTGCTGAGCTGGGCGATCCACATGATCCTGCCGACGGTAGCGCTGGGGACGTATCTCATGGCACTGATGACCCGCCTGACTCGCAGCGGGATGATCGAGGAGCTCGGGAAGCCGTACGTCAAGACTAACCAGGCCAAGGGCCTCCCGGACGTGCTCAACCGCTACAAGCACGCGCTACGGAACAGCCTCGCGCCGGTCGTCACGGTCGTCGGCCTCCAGCTCGGTCGCCTGATCGGCGGGTCGGTCGTCATCGAGAGCGTGTTCGCCTGGCCGGGGATCGGCTCGCTGTTCATCAGGGCGGTCAACACTGCCGACTGGCCCATCATCCAGGGCGTCCTGATCGTCGTCGGCATCGCGTACGTCATCGTCAACATCGGTGTCGACGTGGTCTACGCGCAACTCGACCCGCGGGTGGGGGTGAGCTGATGGCGCTGTTATCGCCACGGAGCCTCTCGAATCTCCGCCGGGAACTGCGGTCGAGTCTGCTCGCGAAGGTCGGCCTCGTCATCGTGGCGCTCATCCTGGTGATGGCGCTGTTCGCGCCGCTGATCGCGCCCTACAACCCGTCCGCACAGGACACGAGCAGGGCCCAGCTTCCGCCCGTTGGCGTGACGACCACCGAGGAGACCTCGACGCTGCGCGACGGCGAGATGGTCACCGTCGACGAGAAGATCCAGGGGACCTGGAAACACCCCCTGGGTACCGACGGGCTCGGTCGCGACCTGCTGTCGCGGGCCATCTACGGCGCTCGGACCTCGCTGATGGTCGGGATCTCGGTCATGCTGATATCGGTGTTCGTCGGGTCGGCCGTCGGCCTGACCGCGGGATACTACGGCGGCCGCGTCGACGACAGCCTGATGCGGGTGGTCGACGTCGTCCTCGCGTTCCCGTCGCTCATCGTGACGCTGTCGCTCATCGGCGTCTTCGGCAACGTTGCGATAGAGATCCCCGACCCCATCGTCGCGCTCGGCTTCGCCGAGGGGATGCCGCCGACCTCGACGCTCCCGGCGACGATCACCCTCGCCATCGCGTCGACCGGGTGGGTGTGGATCGCCAGGGTCGCCCGCGGTGAGGCGATCTCGGTCGCCAACGAGGACTACGTCCGGGCGGCCCGCACCACCGGGCAGTCCAACTACCGGACCATCCGCAAACACATCCTGCCCAACAGCGCGACGGCCATCATCGTGCTCGCGACGATCCAGATCGCGACCATCATCATCATCGAGAGCTCGCTGTCGTTCCTCGGGTTCTCCGGGACGACCCTCTCGTGGGGCTTCGACATCGCGCTCGGTCGGCAGTACCTGGCGTCGTCGTGGTGGATCGCCATCGTCCCGGGCCTGATGATCGTCATCGCCGTCGTCGGGATCAACCTCATGGGCGACTGGCTCCGCGACGCGCTCGACCCGGGAATCGACCAGGGGGGTGCCTGATGAGCGACGACGTGCTCCGGGTCCGCGGGCTGACGACCCGATACTTCACCGCCGAGGGACAGATCAACGCCGTCGAAGACGTCTCGTTTGACCTCGCTGCCGGCGAGGTGTTCGGCATCGTCGGCGAGTCCGGGTCCGGCAAGAGCGTCACCGGGCGCTCGGTCATCGACCTCATCGAGTCGCCGCCCGGCCGCATCGTCGACGGCGAGGTCTGGTACCGGAGCGAGGACCTCGCGTCCGCGTTCGCCGACAGCGGCGACGTGGCGGTCGACGGGGAGTTCGTCGACCTGCGGACGGTCCCACAGGGCGAGCGCGACCGGCTCCGCGGGACCGCGTTCAGTATGGTATTCCAGGACCCGCTGACCAGTTTCAACCCGTCGCTGACGGTCGGCGAGCAGATCGCCGAGGCCGTCGAGAGCCAGCGGCGCGCGAGCGCCAACCCGCGCTCGACCCGCTCGAAGACGAGTGACTACGGGATGCTGTCGTTCCTCACCGACGCAGTCGACCCCCGCAGCGGGTACGTCAGCGAGGAGAGCAGGAACCGGGCCGTGGAGCTGCTGGCGCAGGTCGACATCCCCGACCCGGCGCGCCGCGCCGAGGAGTACCCACACGAGTTCAGCGGCGGGATGCTCCAGCGTGCGATGGTCGCGCAGGCGCTGGCGGTCGAGCCGGACGTGCTCATCGCCGACGAGCCGACGACGGCACTTGACGTCACGATCCAGGCCCAGTTGCTCGAACTCCTCTCCGACATCCAGGACGAGACTGGCATGAGCATCCTGCTCATCACGCACAACCTCGGCGTGATCGCCAGGCTGGCGACGCGGATCGGCGTGATGTACGCCGGCGAGATCGTCGAGCGGGGTCGCCGCGAGGACATCCTCCAGCGACCGGCGAACCCCTACACCCAGGGACTGCTCAACAGCATCCCGCGCATCGACACGGACGCGAGCGACCGGCGCTCGCTCGAACCGATCGAGGGGAACGTCCCGGACCTGAACGACGCGAAACTCGGGGACGAGTGTTACTTCGCCGACCGCTGCCCGAAGCGGGAACCGCAGTGTGTCGAACGCAAGCCCGAGGAGCGGTCAGTCCCCGACGAGCCCGGTCACCGGGCGCAGTGTATCCTGGTCGGCGGGGACGGCCCTCCGGGAGGTCCGAACCGCGACAGGGCCGCGGCCGACGGGGCCGAGACCGACGCCGCGCAACTGGAGGAACAGGCCGATGACTGACGGAGAGACGCTGGTCCGCGTCGACAGCCTCTCGAAGTACTTCGTCGACGGCGACGGGCTGATCGACCGCGTCCTCGGTAACGAGGCCGACGAGGTCAAGGCGGTCGACGACATCTCGTTCGGCATCAGGCGGGGCGAGACGCTCGGACTCGTCGGTGAATCCGGGTGCGGAAAGTCGACGACTGCGGAGACGTTACTGGGGATCCACGAACCGACCGACGGCCAGGTCCGGTTCGACAACGAGGACGTCCACGACATGGACAGAGACGAGCGGAAAGCGTTCACCCGGCGGGTCCAGATCGTCTTCCAGGACCCGTCGTCGAGCCTCGATCCCCGGATGACTATCGGCGAGACCATCCGGGAGCCGCTGGACGCCCACCAGACCCAGACCAAACAGGAGCGGAACGAGCGCGTCGAGGAACTGCTCGAACGCGTCGGGCTCTCGGCCGACCAGTTCGACCGGTATCCCCACGAGTTCTCCGGCGGGCAACAGCAGCGGGTCGGCATCGCCCGGGCGCTCGCGCTCGACCCGGAGTTCGTGGTGCTCGACGAGCCGACGAGCGCACTCGACGTGAGCGTCCAGGCGCAGATACTGAACCTCCTCTCGGACATCCAGGAGGAGTTCGGGCTAACCTACCTGTTCATCAGCCACGACCTCTCGGTCGTCCGCCACCTCTGCGACCGGATCGCGGTCATGTATCTCGGGGAGATCGTCGAGACCGGACCGACGACGGCGCTGTTTGAGGACCCCGCGCACCCGTACACCCGCGCGCTGTTGGACAGTGTCCCGCGCGTCACCGTCGAGGAGGCCGACCGCGATGTCGACACGCTGGAGACCGACGTACCCTCGCCCAGAAATCCGCCGTCGGGCTGTCGGTTCCACACCCGGTGTACGGAGGTCATTCCGCCGGAGGAGTCCGGGATCGACGCCGCGGAGTTCCGGGCGGTGCTCGACCTGAAACTCGCGGTGAACGAGGGCGAACTGGCGGCGGAGCCGCTCCGGGACCTCGCCGAGACGCAGGGCGTCGACCCCGACGACCGGGAGGCGGTCTCGTCGCTGCTGCGGGACCTGTACGACATCCCCAGGCCCCTGAGCGACCCCCACGCCGAGGACGCGGTCGAGACCGCGCTCGGGTTCGTCGCGGACGGGGAGCCCGACCGGGCGCGCAACCTGCTGCAGGCCGACTTCACGAGCGTCTGCGAGACCGAGCCGCCGAGCTCGGTCGCCGTCGGGGCCAACCGGCAGGCGTCCTGTCTCCGCCTGAGCGAGGAGGACGGCCCCCAACTGACAGTCGAGGGCGACTAGGTCGTGCGCTCGCTTCCGTTCGGACGCATCACGTCGGTGTGGAAGCGAGTCGTCTCGCTCTCCTGGCCCATCGCCGCCCAGTCGTTTCTCAGGACCGGGATGCGGACCACCGACATCCTCGTCACCGGTCTCATCTCGCCGGCGGCTATCTCGGCGATCGGCATCGCGAACCTCTTCACGCAGTTCCCCCTGTTTCTCGGGATCGGCCTCGGAAGCGGTTCGATGGCGCTCACGAGTCAGGACACCGGACGCGGCTCGGTCGTGACCAGAGACAGGGCCATCTCGACCGCGTGTACGATGGCGCTCGCGCTCGGGCTCCCGTTCGCGCTGTTCGGCCTCTATTTCGCCGAGGCGGCGATGGCGCTCGTTGGTCCGCCGACCGAGGTGATACGGACGGGCGGGCTGTACCTGTCCGTCGTCTTGCTGACTGCGCCCGCGCGACAGGTGACTCTCGTCGTGGCACGCGCGTTGCAGGGAACCGGTGACACGCTCACGCCGATGTACATCCGCGGGGTCACGAACGTGCTGAACATCGCGGGAACCGTCGGACTCGGCCTCGGTGTCGGCTCGCTCCCGCGACTGGGCGTCTTCGGAGTCGGACTCGCGACCGCGTCGGCGAACGTGCTGGCCGCGTCGATCGCCGTCGGAGTGGTCGTCAGTGACCGGACCGAGATCTCGTTCGTCCGTCCCAACGACGTTCGGGTCGCGATTCAGGTGGTCATCATCGCCGCACCGAGGGCAGTACAAGGGTTCACGCGGACGGCCGCGGACTTCCCGCTCAACGCGATCCTCCTGACTTTCGGCGTCAACGTGAACGCGGGCTATCACGTCAGCCGGCGAGTGTTCCAGCAGGTCTCGGCGCCGGTCGCGCGGAGTTTCAGTGTCGTCACGAGCATCGTCGTCGGCCAGGCCGTCGGTGAGCGCGACCCGGGAAAAGCGACCTTTCTCGGTCGCGCCACCGTGCTGCTGGGACTGCTCGTCGCTCTGGCCTTCGGACTCGTCCTGTACGTCGGTGCCACCCCGCTCGCGAGGGTCTTCTCCGACGAACCCGAGACGGTCTCCAGCGCCGCCTTCCTGATCCGGGCCTGGGGGCTCTCGGTACCGTTCGGGATGGTCTACCGGGTCCTCGCCGGCGCACTCGAAGGCGGGAGCGAGACCCGGATCCCGTTCCTGGCGAACCTGACGGGGCTGGCGGTCTGCATGCTCGGAATCCCATACGTTGGCGGTATCGTCCTCGGCTACGGGATCACAGCTGTGGCCGTCGCCATCGTCACCTACAACGTCTGGCGCACGGCGCTGGTCGGACTCTGGTTCGAACGCGACGGCTGGCTCGACCGTGCCGACCGGATGATGGACGCTCGTGACCCCGCGTCCGGGGATTGACCTGCTTCCGACACCTGACCGAACCACATCTACCCAGTGATCGAATCCCCCATATCTACCCGGTGTTCAAATCTCCTTTACCGTCCACCGGATGTTTTAATTCTATCCCACTAGGGGTTTATATTGTAGTTCGTTCCACGTTAATTCGGATCCTATCCATGAAAGAACGAACGTTTCGGACCGTTTCTGGACATTCGACAGATGCCGATCGGGGACGGGTGTGCAACCCGTGAGCGCCTCCGACAAGCCCCACGTCCACATCGTTGCGACCGGCGGGACGATCGCCAACGTTACCGGGGATTACGACAGTCCCGACGGGTTCCTCACCGCCGACGACCTGATCGACGAGATGCCGAAACTCGAGACGGTCGCGGACGTGACCTCGACGGGGATCTCCCGGCTCGGGAGTTCGTCGCTGACGCCGGAGGTCTGGTACGAGACCTACGAAGAGATCATGTCGAAGGCCGAGAGCGAAGACCCCCCCGACGGGTTCGTCGTCACCCACGGCTCGAACACTTCGGAGGAGACGGCGTACTTTCTGAACCTGGCGCTCGAGACGGACATCCCGGTTGTCGTGACGGCCGCCCAGCGCGGCATCAACAAGACCGGCTCGGAGGGGTTCAAGAACCTCTTCGACGCCGTCCGCACGGCGGCCTCGCCTGACGCCGCCGGTCGAGGCACCCTCCTCGTCACCAACGACGAGGTCCACCACGCCCGCGACGTCTCGAAGCTGGCGAGCAATCGGCCCGACGCGTGGGAGTCCTCGAACTTCGGCAAGGTCGGGCTCGCCAGCCCGGGACAGCCGGTCACGTTCTACCGCTCGGTCGACCGGAAGACCGGCACCGACACCGTCTTCGACATCGACGAGACGCCGCTGGAGGAGTTCCCGCTGACGGACATCCACGTCGTCTACGCCGCGCTGGCCGAGGACAACACGATCGTCGACGCGATCGCCGACGACGCCGCGGGAATCGTCGTCGCCGGGTTCCTCACCGGCGGCGGCGCGAGTCCGGACGGCTTGCCGTCCCAGTCGGAGGCGCTGGAGCGCGCCGCCGAAAACGAGGTCCCCGTCGTCATGTGCACCCGCGGCAGTTACGGGAAGATCGAACCGGACATGGACCGGTTCGACAGCGAGTACGCCATCGGCGGGGACACCCTCCGGCCGCAGAAGGCCCGGGTCCTCCTCGCGCTGGGGCTGACCCAGACGTCCGACCCCGAGACGCTCACGGAGTTCTTCGAGACGTACTGAGCGGGGTCGCCACTCCGGGCGGTCGACTACTGCGGTGGGCACCGCGGCCCTCCCGGAGTGGGACCGACGGCGGAGGCGTGCTCGCCGCGAGCGACCGAACACACTCCCAGTCCGTCGGTTCGAACGCTCGTCATCGGGAACTCAGCGCTCGTCCAGCGGCGTCCCTCGACCCCTTCGAGTCTCCGTCACTTAGCCCTTCTACCACCACACACCGCGGTACCGTTACATCATACCGCCCATGCCGCCCATGCCGCCGCCGGGGCCGCCGGGGCCGCCCTCGTCCTCGTCGCCCTCGGTCGAGAGGTCGCCGGCGGCGATGATGTCGTCGATCTTCATGACGAGGTTCGCGGCCTCGGAGGCCGAGGAGACGGCCTGCTCCTTGGCGTGGGCCGGCTCGACGATGCCGGTCTCGAAGGTGTCGACGACCTCGCCCTCGTGGACGTCGAGGCCGGCGTGTTCGTCGCCGTCCTCGTGGGCGGCGCGCAGGTCGACCAGCGTGTCGATGGAGTCGAGGCCGGCGTTCTCGGCGAGCACGCGCGGGACGAGCTCCAGCGAGTCGGCAAAGGCCTCGACGGCCAGCTGCTCGCGGCCCTCGACGGAGTCGGCGTAGTCGCGGACGCGGCCGGCGAGTTCGACCTCGGTGGCGCCGCCGCCCGCGAGGACGCGCCCGTCGGCGACGGTGGAGGCGACGACGTCGAGCGCGTCGTTGACGCCCCGTTCGAGCTCGTCGACGACGTGGTCGGTCGAGCCGCGCAGCAGCAGCGTCGCACCGTGGCCGCTGCCCTCGACGTAGAACAGCTCGTCGTCCTCGTCGCGGGTGACCTTGCCCTCGGTGATGTCGTCGGCGGAGATCGAATCGAAATCACCCACGAGTCTGGTCTCCAGGATCTCGGCGAGGTGTTCGATCTCCGACTTCTTGACGCGGCGGACGGCGAGGATACCTTTCTCAGCCAGGTAGCGGTGTGCCAGTTCGTCGATGCCGTTCTGACAGAAGATCACGTTCGCACCGGAGTCGGCGATCGCGTCGACGAGCGCTTCGAGTTGCTCGTCTTCCCTCGCGACGACCTCCTGCAGCCGCTCCGGGTCGTCGAGCACGAGCTGCGCGTCGGTGTCCGCCTCGGTCATCTTGATGTCCCTGTCGAGCAGCAGTATCTTCGCGTCCTCGACCTCGCTGGGCATCTCCGGGTGGACGGGCTCCTGGTCGACGACGCCGGCGCGGACGAGCGCCGACTCGGAGACCGCGCGGCCCGTCTGGGTCTGGATGTTGAGGAACTGCAGGTCCGGGACGTGGCTGCCGTCGTCGGCCTCGACGGTGACCGCCTGGATGGCCTCGACGACCAGGTCGACGAGCACGTCCTTGTTGAGCTCGGCGCCCTTGCCGGTCATGGAGGTCTCGGCGACCGACTTGAGGATCTCCTCGTCGCTCGGGTCGACCTCGGTGGCGATCTCGCCGATCTCCTCTTTGGCCTTGCTGCTGGCCATGTTGAACCCGCGGATGATCGAGGTGGGGTGGATGTCCTGCTCGAGCAGGTCCTCGGCGTTCTTCAGGAGTTCGCCCGCGATGGCAACTGCCGTCGTCGTGCCGTCGCCGGCCTCGTCCTCCTGGGCCTCGGCGACCTCGACGATCATCTCCGCGGTCGGGTTGTCGATGTCCATTTCCGTGAGGATGGTCACGCCGTCGTTCGTGACGGTTACGTCGCCGAGGTCGTCGACGAGCATCTTGTCCATCCCCTTCGGCCCGAGCGTCGACTGGACCGACTCGGCGACCGCCCGCGCCGCCGAGATGTTGTGGCTCTGCGCGTCCTTGTCTTTCATGCGCTGGGTGTCCTCGCCCAGAATGATCATAGGCTGACCCTGCATTCGCTGCTGACTCATCAGTGACTGTGCCCTGACTATCCACCCATATTATGACTGTGTACAGACGTATGGGAGGGATCGGGGACAGTATAACGCTGATCCGTGTCTTAATACGCGCTGACTGGCGCAAGCCGGGCAGGACGGAGTCGGACTGTCTGCGTCTGCACTAATCTCACCACGCACACGCCCGGGCTGAACCAGCCAGGACGCTTCGAACGACGAACGCTGTCGAGCACAGTTCCCGGCCGGAACTCGTCCGGGTCGTCCTCTACCCTGGTGCGCCTCGCTCGCCATCGCGTTAAGTTTGGCGTGAATTGTGGTAGACGGCGAAGGCTTCGAGCCACGATTGGGATATCTCAAGCGTGATATGGCTAAAACCACTCGCAAACGATGATTTCACGACCGTGTGTACGCGCAAGCAGGGTCTTGAAATGCGGATCTGGCGCGTCTTGCTGCGGTTGTCGGCGGAGTTGCACGACCTCGGCGACGTGCAAGCGATCGACGCAACCGGCATGGATCGGATCGCTGCCAGCCAACACTGCGCAAAACGGACGAACTACACGTTTGTGGCGGTGAAAACGACACTTCTAAGCGACTGCAAAAATAGTAGATACTCGACATACATTGCTCGATGAAACAACCGCACAATTCCAAGATCGGCTGGCAGATTGTCAAACGCAACCTAGACAAACTGAACATTCTTACCGCCGACAAAGGCTACGATTGGTGGTTACTTCGGCAATGACTGGGCTTAGAAGTCTTCAAACCGGTTATCAAGCACCGCGAATTCGGCTGGCACGGCATCGCTAACAATTTCTTGCAAGATGATACGATCTACCATCAACGCTCGAACGCCGAATCCACATTTTTAGCGCTGCGGCGCAAATACGGCGAGATCGTTCGCACTCGAACCTGATTCGGTCAGTTCCGCGAGCCCGTCCTGAAATGTGCTGTCAGAAACATCGAACTAGTCGTCAGCCACTCATAACCGTGAAATCAAGCGTCTAAACAAGGCCCAAATACTCACGAGACAGGGTGTCGTAGAACGGTCATCACACCAGTGAGAGGGAACTCCGAAGCAGGAGCAGTCGATGCTGTCGTCAGCGTATCATAGAAACGTTCGCACGCCCTGCTGTGGCCATCCACGAACAATCGGTACAGAGAGTGTATACAGCAAAACTTAGTATACGGTTGTTCGATATTCAATTATGGCCGAAACTACGCTCGGCACTATAGACGAACTGCTGGAAGGCGCCTTTGACGATGTTGATGATCCAGATGTACGATACAAACTCAGAAGTGCTCGGCAACTGGTTCAGGTACTTCAACAGCGTCAGGATAGCCTGGATGAAGCCGTTCATGATACTATCGATGACGAGGAAATCATGAGCACTCTCCGTGATCTCGGTTATATCGACTGAGATTTATACGCTGAACAGGCGCAATACCACGGCGTTCACGCCGTGGATACGCGCCGTCACTTGTGCTCACAGTCCACCGTTCAAACGCCGTCCCCGAGTTTCCCATAGTGACGTTTAAGTGATAGGACGCCCTACTGAGGAGGAGGAATCGGTCGGAACGGAGCGGATTCCGAACCGTCCTTCGGAGGTGGTCTGTCCACCCACGTAACGAGGCAATATCCGAAAGAGCGGGCGGTGAACGTCACATCCTCGAAGGGTGTGCCCATGTGCCGACTGCTCAAAGCAAACCAGACGATACCCCCAAGTCCGGTGACGCTTGCCGGCGTCCCCGTGGCAAAAACAACACCGGGACGCCGTACACGGTCGAGGAGAGGGGTAACGGCGGCTTGGCACCGCCAGCAGTCCACCAGTCCGATACCGTGGGACTACCCGTGCCCGAAAGGGCTTGGAGTCCGGTGACTGGACTGCAAACCTGAAACTCCCACCGCTCGGGATTCCTCCGCGGTTACGCGGAGGAGGGTGTCAAGTGGATGCGGAGTACACCAGCCAGCCGGTTCGTAGTGGAACTCGCGAACGCGCATCCGGCGACGGATCGCGGGGGAGACCGCTTCGAACCCGTGGGGTGGCCAGTCGTTCACGCGTCCCGACCGCGTGGTGTCGTCCCGTCGACCGGCCACGGACTTCGGGTCGGTGACCGTCGTCGCCGTCGAACCGGCCCGTGGGTTCACGGGGTGAGCGCCGCGAGAGTCAGTCGGTCAGCATACCCCACGCCTGCGAGAGGACGTAGAGGTACGCCACCGGCGCGCCGACGAACGGCAGGACCAGCAGCGTGAGCGGGACGACCAGCAGGAGCGCGATGAAGAGGTCGGCAACGAACGCCCGGAGTGCGTGGCGGATCCCGGGGTCGGCCAGCAAGAAGTAGTATTGTCCGAGCCCGAGCACGACGGCGCCGGCGCCGAGCGCGGTCGCGCCCCCGAGCAGGCGGTTTCCGCGTCTGAGTTGTGCGCCGTCCTGGAACAGCGCACTCGTCACGCGCATCCACTCCATGGGTGCCAGGTCGTCGACGGCCCCCTGTCGGCGAAGCGCACGTAGTTGCTGACACGCGGCGAGCGTCGTCGCCGCCGCGAGCGCGCAACACGTGAACAGCAGCCCGAGGGCGACAGGGCGGTACTGGAGACCGTAGATCCACAGGCCGGGATCGGCCGTCGCTTCCGGAAACTGGGTCGGTCGGGTCAGCAGCCGGACCACCCCGTCGATCGACGAGCGGTCCTGTGCCAGTCCCCGTTCGAACGCCCGGACGAAGATCCGGAGACGGTCGAGGAACGTCTCCCGGACCGAGCGGCCGACCAGCGGGTCAGTCACCGGAGACACCTCCGTGCGTCTCCGTTCCGCCCTCGTCCGCCGTCGACGAGAGGACGAGCACCGCGACCGCACCGAGGAAGCCGAGGACGTACACCGCCTTCGTCGCGAAAAACAGCAGCAGTTCCGTCTCCACCGCGCGGACGTTCCAGAGCTCGGCGCCGACCGCGAGACAGATGACTCCCAGCAGTGCCGCTCCCGGGAACGACCCGCGGACGCTCCAGAACCGCCACCCGAGGCCGAGCACGCCGCCGAACGCGGTCAGGAGCGTCCACGTGATGACGACGTCGGTCGTCAGCGAGGGGATCGTGAGCGGACCGACGGTCGCGAGCCCGAAGCCGACCCAGACGCTCGTGAGCACTGCCAGCAACCCAAGCAGCTGGAAGAGGAGCCACCATCCCACCGTCTCCACGCCGGGGACCGAAGCGCCACCACCGGTACCACCCGTCGGCCCGGACCGAACGAACGCCGCTACTCTGGCCGGGAGCCGCCGGAGTGCGGCGACTGCCCGCCCGGCGTAGTGTCTGATCTTCAGGTAGGCCCTGACCGAGCCGACCCCCTGGAACCAGCTCCCGGTCAGCGACAGCACGGCCACGACCAGCTGACGGTTCTGGAACGCCCACGGGAGCGCCGCGAGCGACGCCAGGAAGACGACGGCACCCAGCGTGACCGTATCGCCCTCGCTGTGACGCACGTACGCCACCGCCAGGAGGACGGCGCCGGCCAGCATGACCGCCGGGCCGAGCCAGGCCGGCTCGTAGTCGACCACCCAGTCGACGGGAACGATCAACGGGTCACGCATACTCGGCGATCAACTCCCGTGAGATCGCGGCGGTGATGATGCCCAGTCCGACGAGCAGCCCCGACAGCGCCATCGGACCGAGGAAGAACAACCCGACGTAGCCCAGCCCGTCGAACAGCCCGAGCACCAGCGGTTCGAACGGACCGGGAAACAGATCCGCGAGCGAGAGCACCGTTAGTACTGGGATCCCGGCCCCACCGATGAGCGCGGTCGCTCTTGCCTCCGACCGCTGCTCACCGTCCTCCGCTGCGCGATACAATACTGCCGACATCACCACGACGAGCGTCCAGAGAAAGGGAATGGCGAGTGCCCGACACAGGCCGATTGGCGGCCAACACATGACCGTTTCAAGACCGGTTACCACTGAAAAAGATTTGGGGTGCGGGGAGCGGTGTGTGATAGCGTCCAGCGACACTGTCGCCCGCTCGGGGGTCTGATCGCGTTCCACGGCGGCCACGCCGGTCCAGTCTCTCTGTCCCCGACGCAGTGATCCCGGAGACGGGTATCGCGGAATCTATTCGCCCCACATCTCACGCGTGGCGAAACACGAACACCACGTGGGTGCAAGATTTTAAAACCCATCACGCGGCCAAACCCTCGTAGATGTCGAACGACCGACTCGAACTCGTCGACCGGGGGGACGGCGGCGCGGTCCCGCCGCCGCTGCCGCCCGACGACCCCGAGGCGTGGTACGCGCCGGACGTGCGGTCCCAGACCGAAGTCTCGCCGGGGGTCGTCGTCACGATCCGCGAGACCACGACGGGGTTCGACTACGAGGTGCGCGAGCCCGGGCTCACGGACGACGGGCGCGGCCAGCTCGACCGCGTCCTCGACTACTTCGGCGACGCGAGTCTGGAACGACCGCGCACCCGCGAGGGCGCGGCCGAGCGGATGGCCGACGGGTTCGACCCGAAACACCGCCGGGTCATCGACCGACTGGTCGACGCCGCACCCGGCGTCCGTCGGCGGATCGAGTACCACGCACTGGCCGAACTGGGGTGTCTCGGCCGGCTGACGCCGTACGCGCTCGACGACCGGATCGACGTGGCCGACGTGACCGGCGACGGCGTCGTCGTCCACACCGAGCGGTTCGCGCCCGCCGAGACCGACCTGCCGGCCGAGCCCGCGTACCTCGACCGGTTCACGAGCGAGCGGCTGGACCACCACACCGTCGAGTTCCACGGGTTCGAGGTGCCGGCCACAATAGGTTCTTCAGTATCGTAGTTCTGTTCAAAAAGGACCCGTGAATGACGAATTGACATCCACTCGCCGTACGGCGAGCATCCGCTGGTAGTGGCCACCACTACAGCGGCATCTTGCGGGTCTGTGCGCAATTCGTTGGGGTTTGCGAGGCGTCTGTGGTCGAACGCCACTCGTGATTGTCCCACTGGAACCGCACGGGCCGTGCCATCGGCCTGACTATCGGTCGGTTGTCGCTCCATCGAGTCAGCAAGTTCCGAGATGCGGCGAGATCGGCATGGCCATCGAACCCACACGGACAGGTCAGCGTTGATCTGTGACGACAAGTCGTGTCCGTGTTTCCGCAGGCTGGACAGCACTGCGAGGTCCCGGCTTCCGAGCATGATTCGACCGCGATCCCATACTCCTCACAGACGTTCCGCAGTTGGTCGGTGAAGTGACCGTAATTCCAGAAGTTATGGACCATCTCGTTGGTGCGAGGATTCCCTGTTGCTGGAAACTCCGCTGGGAGGTCACCGACAACTACCGTTTGAATTCCCTGGTTCACGAGCCGTTCGACAAGGTCGCGAATGCAGGCGTCGACAGCATGATCACGACGCTGGGATCGCGTTCTGTACAGGCGTCGGATTCGGCGACTGCAACTTTGGTCGTCTTTTAGCTTGCTCCTGAGACGAGCGATCTCTTCGGTCGTTTCACTGAACCGCTCGAAGAGGTCTCGGCCGTAGTAGAGATATCGGCGCCCGGTTGTCGTCGTACAAGCCACGAGTGTATTGACCCCAAGATCGAGTGCTGCGATGCCATCACCAATCGAACTGGGTGGTGAATCCGATGACACTGTAACCGACTGGTAGACTCGGAACGTGTCCTCGATATCGTCGTACTCGATTGTGATCCGACCTGGTTTTCCTTCCCAGTGGGGCTTCCCGCGAACTCCGAGTCGAAGCCGCTCGTAGTAGCCCATCCCGAACTCTTCTTTCAGGTCTTGTCCGACCCGGATATCGAGTCGTGATCGCTTTCCCCATTGGATATCGTACGCGTCGTTTCGGACGTACGTCTGAAGTGCCCGACCGTCTTCCTCGTTGCCCCAGTACCCAGGCGGGGATGGATCTTCAGACGGTTCGTCTAGTAGTCCGAAGAACGACTGCCACGCACTTTCGTTTTGCTTGATCATCGCTTGGGCCGTTGCACCGCCGAGGACGCCGACGTACTCGTCGTAGATGCCTTCGACTGCCCAGACATCCTCATCTTCGAAGAACCGTTGTCGACGTTCGTAGTTGACTTCGTTCCAACACGCGGCGGATGCATCGAGGAATCGTCGCAGTAGCTCTCGATCCGATTCTGTCTGTGGCACTGCTTCGAACGTATTTGTCCGTTTCATTGTTGCGACTCACTTCCGGTTACCGGATCCTCTGATGGGAGCGCCGGCGCCCTTCGTCGGCGCGAAAAACACAACCGTGCCCGTGAATCTGGGTCATCACTCCGGGCCTGGTTGGTCCTGTCTCAATATTTCAATCTTAGGTCCGATCGGCTACTCAGCACCGGAGAGACATCCGGTGTATAACACCACCCCAGCCGTCAACTATAGTATCCGGTAGAATTTTTTACTCAGAGTGCGTTACAGCTACTAATGGATCATCTCGACGAGATCTCCGTCAAGGAACTGCAAGACACCCTCGACAACGTGGATGGAAAGAAACCGACACAACGGCTCTTAGCGGCAATTGCGTACAAAAACGGTGTTTCGCAGACTGAACTAGCCGAGTGGTACGACGTTCAACGACGGACGATCTATAGCTGGCTCAAGCGACTCGACACCGACGAGTCGCTTGAGCAAGCCGTCTCTGATGCTCATCGATCCGGAAGAAAACGAAAGCTCTCAGAAACACAGCAAGAAGAATTCGAACAAACCGTCAACGAGTCTCCTGAAGCAGTCGGGATCGACGCGCCGGCGTGGACGCCGGCGCTCGCTCAAGAATACCTCGAAGAAACGTACGGCGTCGAATACTCGATCCCGAGTTGTCGGCGGTTGCTCAAAGAAGCTGGACTCAGTTATCAAAAACCACGTCGAACAGCCGCCGAAGCCGACGAATCTGACCAAGAGGAGTTCCACGACGAGATCAAAAAAAGCGGCGGGAAATGGACGCCACAGTAGTCTGTATCGACCAAACCAAGAAATCTGTGCAGGTCGAGCCGCGTGCCGCGTGGTTTCCGCGCGGCACGCGGCCGAGCGTCGAACTGTCCGGCCAACGCGACTGGACGTGTCTACTCGGCGCGATCACCGAAGATGGTGACTGCTTTTTCTCACGGTTCACCGAGTACGTTACTGCCGATCACGCGAAACATTTCATTCTCGCGTTATGCGAAGAATTCAAAGAAGACTTGATCGTCGTGCTAGACGGAGCGCCGTACTTTCAGGCGTCGGCCGTCACGGACCTGGCGGCCCGTGACGACCTCGCCTTCGTCACGTTGCCTGCGTATTCGCCGGAACTCAATCCTGTCGAAGAGTGCTGGCGACAACTCCAAGATGCTCTCAGCAACCGGTTCTTCGACTCGCTTGAGCAACTGACCACCGCGATCGATACCGCTCTCGACCAACTGTCGCTCCCAAAAGTGAGTAATTACTCCTGACGAATACTATAGCTGAAAGATCTTGATTCAGCTACGATCTTCAACCGACTCAGTCAGACTATCGACGCCCAGATCAAAGCTACGCGTCGACGGACAAGCGGGTCTCACGGAAAATCGAGCGAGGGGAACACAACGTGTAGACTTCAACGAGCACGGCTATCGAGTTAAACCTCGAATCACAGCAAAGCAGTTCCAGAACTTGGTGAGTAGCGTCCTCACCGTATACGGATAATCAGATAAATCGCGCCGGAAGTCTTGTGGACAGTCTCAACTCTATCGGTCCCGCACAGTAGTTGAGACCGGTCGTCTCAATGCATACGTCTTATAGTGATTATTGTCGCGATGTACCGGTACGACCGCACGACAGCGTTCGGTCGTCCGTCACGGACCCCTGGATGAGGATCTCCGCAGTGGATAGGTCCCGTAACGGACGAAGTTCCCGTTGAAGAAGACGACGTTCTCGTACAGCCAGTACTCGCTCGGAGAGAACGGCTCCGGAAGCGCGCCCATCCAGTCCAAGACATCCCACGGCAGGAAGTCCACCTTGTTCGGCGAAGTGTCGATATCCGTCGCAGCGTTGCCGCCGCCCGCACTCACGACCAGGGTGACGACGGCCGCGTCGGTCGTCGAGGCTATCTGTGCAGTGACGTCACCGTCGTCGTACTGCACCGTGATGTCGCCATCGACGTCCCCGATTGCCAGGTCGAGATCGCCGCCATATACGCTTATATACTCGATTATCGCCGGTTCAGTTATCTCCAGGCTCCCGTCGTCGACGGTTAGGTCAAGACGCCCGTCGACCGGGCCGACCTCGACACTGCCGTCTTCCACGTCGAGAGCGATATCATTCTCAACTTCCGTCACCCACCCGGATCCGTCGTCGATATCGAGGCGTCCGCCGTCACCTCGCGAGTGACCGCGGCTCGTTCGTCGATACGTCGGTGGTCGACTCGTTGGGTTCCACACCCTTCCTCCGTCGGCCGGAACACCCGACAGTACAACCTGTCGTTAAATATCTTTTCGCGCGTCTCAATGACGGCGACGGCGATGTCCGGTACAAGACGCCACCGGTCGAACACCGGAGTGCAATGGTCCCTGACAACTTGCGTGGTGCCCTCGTGGCAGTCACGCTCGGTTCGCTGGTCGCCCTCTCCGGTATCGGTATCGGTGGAGTAGTCGCCGCCCAGCAACCCTCCGACAACGTACCGTCTACACAACTCGCACACGCGCCGTCCGATGACCCGGACGAAACGAATGACTCGTCGACTCCCACCGGTGACGAGGTCGTCGACCGGTTCGAAGAGCGTATCGAGTCGCTCGACTCGCTCGTGATGACCTACGAGACGAACACGACGCTAAACGGCAACACGACGATAACGAGCGAGCGGCGAATGTGGGTCGACTACGAGAACGACCGCGTCCGTACCGAATGGGAGACCAATCGGACGCACGTAATCACCGTTCGCAACGAGAGCGGGACAGTGTCCTACGACGTGAAGAACAACCAGGTCAACCGGTTCAACGTGTCAGCCGACATGGCCCACGCGACACCGGTCGACAGCCTCGTCACCGAGAACGAGATTACCTACGAGGGACGAGACCGCGTCGATGGCGAGGAAGCCTATCGGCTGATGGTGACGCCGACGAACACGAGCGCCTCTCTCGGTTCCGTCAACGTGACCGTCTGGCTGGACACGGACACGTACTTCCCGACTGTGGCGACGAGCGAACTCGACGACGGCGAGACGGACTTCGAGCAGACCACCCGCCTCCGGAACGTCAGTCTGAACGCATCGATCGCCGACGACCGGTTCACGATAGACGTCCCCGACAACGCCACCGAGCCGGAGCCATCGCTCCCGAACGTGACGGAGTACGAGTCCCTGTCGTCGCTCCGGGAAGACACGAACCGGTCGGTGCCCTCCCCCGATGTCCCCGACGCGTACACCTTTGAGGAAGGGTACGTGATTGCGGACGACGACTCCCACTCGATCACGCTCCACTACGCGACCGACGACGACGAGAGTCTCACCGTCGTGAAACACACACCGATGGAGTACAACTTCAGCGAGAGCGACAGATACGAGACGATAGATGTCGGTAACCACACCGGGTACTACACCGAGTACGAGTACGCTGGAAACACGACATCGGTCGTCGTCGTTCCCTGTGAGGACACCACATACCGCGTGTCCGGCGACCGCTCGAAAGACGAGACCGTCGGCATCGCCGACTCGCTCACCTGCGAATAGGCTGCGTCGATCGAGTCGGGCCTCACTGCCGCCTCCAGATACCACTCTTGGGCCCAGTTTTCCTGACTCATGCGTGTCGCTATCGATAGGAGCGGCGTCGACGACTCACCGCTTTCGAGTCATTGCCTGCTTTACCGAGAGGCCAGCAGAACGGCGAAGGAGCTACCGAGGTCGCTCTGACAGCCTCGAACCGATACGGCACCGAGAATTGCTAACTTATAACTGTGTCCCTCGTGCTTCTTGATCGGAGAGTCTCGCTGGTGGGTTATGACGCTGTGAGGCGTCGGTGGTGGTATGCCAGCGATCGATGCGACGGCTGTCTCGAAACAGTACGGCACGGAGATAGCCCTCGACAGGGTCGATCTCACCGTCGAGGAGGGCGAGACGTTCGGCTTTCTCGGTCCGAACGGCGCGGGGAAGTCGACGTTCATCAACGTTTTGCTCGATTTCGTGACACCGACCGAGGGATCGGTCGAGATATTCGGCCACGACTGCCAGCGCGAGGGGGTCGCCGCTCGCGACCGTGTCGGCGTCCTCCCGGAGGGCTACTCGGTCTTCGAGCGACTCACCGGCCGACAGCACGTCGAGTACGCCATCCGCTCGAAAGGTGTCGAGGCCGACCCTATCGAGGTACTGGACAGGGTGGGCATCCGCGAGGACGCCGACCGGAAAGCCAGTGACTACTCCAAGGGGATGGCACAGCGCCTCGTCCTCGGGATGGCCCTGGTGGGCGAACCGGACCTTCTTATCCTCGACGAACCCTCGACGGGCCTGGACCCGAACGGTGCCGCGGAGATGCGCCAGATCCTCCGCGAGGAAAACGAGCGCGGGGCGACGATTTTCTTTTCGTCGCACATCCTCGAACAGGTCGAGGCGGTCTGCGACCGCGTTGGCATCCTGCAGGACGGCGAACTCGTGGCCGTCGACACCATCGAAGGACTGCGCGCCTCGATGGGCGGCGGGACGAAATTGGTCATCACCGTCGACGGCCTCCACAACGGGACCTTGGAGAGTATCAGGTCCGTCGCGGGCGTCGAGACGGCGGTGAGCGACGACGATTCGACGATCGAGGTCACCTGTACGAATGATGCGAAGATGGACATTCTCGTCGAACTCAACGACGCGGGCGTCGAAGTAGTCAATTTCCGAACCGAAGAGGCCTCGCTCGAAGACATGTTCATCGAGTACACTGGTTCGGGACGATGACGTGGCGAGTCGTCGCCAGACAAGACTTCCCGCTCACTGTGGGAGCGCGGTCGGTCAAGCTTCTGGCTGGATTACTGGTGTCAGTCGTCCTCCTCGCGGGGTACATCTACCCGCTGCTCACGAGTGGTCCGGTCACGACGGCACACTTTCCGGGGTTCGTCCACGGGTGGCTCACGACGCTCGTGCCGTTCGTCGGGATGCTCGTGACCTACAACGCCATCGCGGGCCAGCGCGAGTCGGGGTCGATCCGTCTCTCGCTGTCGCTCCCGCAGAGCCGCCGGGATGTTGTTCTCGGGACGTTCCTGAGTCGGACCGCAGTCGTGGTCGGGGCACTCGTCGCCGCGACGGTCGGCGCCGGTGCCCTGGTCGTCTACCCGCTGGGCGAGCTCGCCCTCCTCCCGTTCGTCGAGTTCCTGGCACTGACGGTCACGTTCGGCGTTGTCTGGACCGGATTGGGAACCGCCGTCTCGCTCGTGTCGGCGACGCGGCGGCGCGCGCTCATCTCCGGGTTCGGACTGGTCTTTCTGTTCGTCGTCGTCTGGGACGCGATCGCCGACGCACTTGCACTCGGTCTCGCGGCGGCCGGCCTCGCCGACGGTGGGTTACCCGGACCGATCCGGTTCCTCGTCGGTCTCGAACCGGGTCGCGTCTTCGGTCGCGTCGTAGACGGGTTCGTCACGCCGGGTGCCGGCGTCGAGGGATCGTGGTACCTCAACGAGTGGGTCGCGCTGGTCCTGTTCGCTTGCTGGGCCGTCGGGCCGCTCGGACTGGCCTTCCTGCGTTTCGACGGGAGTGATCTCTCGTGACCTGGCGCGATATCGCGTACAAGGACATCAACGACGCCAGTCGGTCACGTGGTCTCTGGGTCCTCTTTGCCCTCCTGACTGTCCTGTCCGTCGGGTACGCGCTCGCTCACTCGTATCTGGGCGAGGGCACGTTCTCGGCCTTCATTGGCGGGTTGGCTGGCATGGTCGCTGTGACCCTGCCCCTGCTCGCACTGCTCGTCGGGTACAAATCCGTCGTCCACGAGCGCACCAGCGGGACCCTCTTTCTCACGCTCTCCTTTCCCCACTCGCGCCGGGATTTCCTCGTCGGGAAACTCGTGGGGCGGTCGACGGTCCTCCTTGGCCCGACGCTCGTCGCGCTCACCGTCGCGGGCGTCGTCGGTGCCGTCCGGTACGGGACCGACGGGGCCGTCCTCTTTCCCTGGTTCCTGGTCGCGACGGCGTTGTACGGCCTGGCGTTCGTCGGCCTCGCCGTCGGCCTCTCGATGGCGACGACCGTCAACCGGTGGATCACGCTGGGCGCCTTCGGCGGCTACTTCGCCTTGGTGACGCTCTGGGGCGGGTTACACTCGCTGACCCTGGTGATCCTACACCGGTTCGACACCTCGGTCCTCTCGAACATGCCCAACTGGGCGCTGCTATTCCGACTTGTCGGACCGAACGAGGCCTACGACCGCCTCCTCCGAGCCGGGTTCGACGTTGACCTCGCAACACGGTACGTCGCCGACGGTGCCCCTGTCTACGTCGATTGGTGGATGGGGATCGTCGTCCTCATCGTCTGGTTTGTGGTGCCGCTGATGGTGGGCTTTCGCCGATTCGAGTCGTCAGACCTGTAGAATCCTTCGGTCCGGCGTCCCACCGGTGTCAGTCACTCACCGAGTGCTTGTTGACTGTCGAGACGGGTACCTCGTCCCTTGAGGTTAGAGAGAAGTTGATACTCTCTGTCGCAAGCCGACTTCGACGGCAGGATGGGTTGTCGAAACCCAGTGTCGTGGAGTCAGAGACACGCTGTCGGCCTTGATAGGCCCTCGCAGAGTACGTATCGGTATCCGCTACTCGTCGCGGCTACACTCGGGCGACTCGCGGTGT
The DNA here is from genome assembly GCF_051414055.1 of Halosimplex halobium. NCBI lineage: Archaea > Methanobacteriati > Methanobacteriota > Halobacteria > Halobacteriales > Haloarculaceae > Halosimplex > Halosimplex halobium. The sequence continues at coordinate 73,028 of NZ_JBLKNX010000011.1, read as the reverse complement.
GACCGATATGAAATACATACATCACAACCCCGTGGTCGAATGGCTCGGAACCGACGCCGGAGGGACGCCACGCGGTGTCTGGCTCGGCTTCGCAGTGTGGGTGTTCGGCGCAGCTCGCGGAACCGACCTGGTTTCGATCGGCATCGTCGCTTTCGGCGTGTTCCTCATGTTGCTCGGTGTCGTCTACGCTAATACCAGCGGCGCCGACTGACTGGACAGCGGTTCGCCGTCTTCCGGACTGTCCGGTTTCGATAGTCCTCACCACACTCGAGCACGGGTTAAAACGACCCGATCAGGTCGTACACACCCGTGGCACGGTTATCATCGCCGTCGGGGTCCACCGCCACTCATTCACACTGTTCACCGCTGTCGGGGGCCAGAAACGTCGGTACTGACGAGCACCTTCCAGTCTCCGACTACTCTGCTCCGGCCGACGACTGACTTCTATTCGAATTTTTGAAACTGATCGACATGTAGCGATGATCGTCGCAGGTACACAGTGTTTCAGAGCCAGAGAGCGTGGATAGCACCTATACAATTGCCGGGTGCTGGCTGAAGCATGAGCAGGACCTCGAAAAGTCGGCTGTTGGTATCCGGTGGGAGCCTTCTCTTGGTATTTCAACTAATTGTGTTTCAGCGGGCCCTCAGCATAGTCGAAAACCCCGGAGTTTCAGGCACGTTGAAAAGTGTTCTCAGCGGTGGATTGTTACTTATCGCCACCATCTGTATCGGTAGCGGAGCGTATCTTCGGTATCAGCGTTCCTCGGCTATGTAGGACTTTCACTAAGCGATGGAGGGTTGAAGCACTGGTGTGACGCCCTCGGAGTGTATCTTGAGCCGTGTGAGATACAACGCACGTATCTTGCACGACGGGTATGAATATCCGGGAACAGAATCAGTTGCTCAATCGGGACCTTGCCAGCGGGCAACCTCGCCAGTGGCACCGTCGACAGTCGCGTAGACGACGACCTCGTCGCCCGCTGGCTCTACGGCTGTCTCGAGCGTTGTCCCGGCACCGACCGGCGTGTCACTGGTCAGCGAACCGACGCGGTCGGTGAACAGACCCGGTGCCTCCTGTGGTTGCGCGACGAGTGTCTCGGCGTCCGTGTCTGCAACGACTTCGACCGTGAGTGACCCGAAATCGCCACCGTCAGGTGATTCATACCTAAACGACAGTGCATCCCCCGGAACCGCCTGACTGGCCGCTGTCTCGGACAACTCGTCTGTGGGGACAGACACAGTCGTGAGTTCACCGACCGCACCCTCGCCGTTGACCGCGAAGACGGTCACCGAGTCCCCGTCCGGATCAACTTGGACTGCAACGCGGTCATCGGCACTGACAGACCGCTCCTGTGGCTGGATCTCGGTGTATCCGCCCGAATCAGCCTCTATGCGGATCCCTGCCGCGTCGGTGTCTTCGGTGACTCGCACCCAGAGTTCACCGAACTCCTGACCACGTGGCGGCTCATACTGGAACGTCAGCGCCTCCGGCGACACCATCTCCGCAGCCGCTGCCTGCGAGAGCTCTTGCCCCGTCGGGTCCGCAGTTAGTTGTTCGACATGGTAAGTCCCAGTAGCGGTGACGCGGTTGCCGCTCACCTCGACTGATTGCGAGCCATCGACGGCCGCTGTCCCGAATGAAGTCTCGATCGTCTCTTGCCTTTCCTCACCGAGGTCGGCCGCGGCAAAGGCGAACTGCGACTCGAACGTCTCCCCACTCGTGTCGAAATCCACTCCTGCAACCACGTTTTCACCGGAGCGGGGCCTGAAATGCGGGTCAGAGTTGGGTTGGAAGTCTCCGAACAGTTGCTCAGGTGTTGCTGACCCGAATTGACCGACCACGAGATCACCGGTCCCGGCCTGTTCGAGCAGTTCCATGGCGGTTTCGTCAGTTTCGAAGACGCGGGAACGATTCCCGTCGCCGGCGGCGATCGTCCGGTCGAGTCGGCTGGCGTCCGGCCCAACGATGACTGTCTCGTCTGCGACTGCTACCGCAGGTGGATCGCTCACTGAATCGGGAACTGTGGCGGGTTCGTATCGGTCGTACCCACGGTCCGTGCTGGTTCGTTCGTAGGCAATACCGAACGTTTCGTCTGTGGGCTCGACCAGTCGTTCATCTAGTTGGTTGGTTGCGAACGATCCCTCGGCGATTATAGTCTCGTTAGTGACGGTTACCTCGTGTACCGTCGAGTCGGACGTGACCGTGGGGCTCACAGCATCTGTGAGCCCGGCAAACGAAAGTGATAGCTGGCCGATACCGGCAGCTGCGCCGCCTATTATGAGCGGATACAGAGCCAGCGGATCATCGACGGATAGATCCGACGGATCACCGGAGCCAGCGACGGTGTCCTCGGGGAAAGTGTTCAGGTTAGCGTAGGCAAAAAACAGCCCACTCTGGTCTGTCGTCAACCACCGGCCGTAGGGCAGGTCGCTCGCCGGATCGAACGTGTCCGTCGAGGGGTCGTCGCCCGGAGTGTCGTCAGTGGGAGTGTCGTCGGCCGGAGTATCGTCAGTGGGAGTGTCGTCGGCCGGACCGTCGTTTGCTCTTTGAACGTCATCACCGCTGCAACCGGCCAGTGCCGCTGTCAGGGCGCCTATCCCGAGCAGGAATCGGCGTCGACTCTGACTCGTCTGTGTCGCACTATCATCGTTGTCGTTGGCAAAGCGTGGGGACATACAGGTGAACGCCTCTACAAGGTATACGAGTGCTACTCTCTCATTAGCCGCCGAACAGCGTCTCAGCTTGAGAGACAGTATGTATTTTTATATTATGGGCTGATATCATCTCGTTTTCTGAGCCGGAGACTGATACAACAAGATGATGTCGCTGAATGAACAGACGGGGGTGAGTGATTGGTTCAGCGAGGGCGAAATAGGTCGTACCGAAAAATCGCTACATTGACATCCTCCTCCGCCTGAAGACGGAGGAATCCCGAGGTTGGGATATTACGGTTTGCAGTCCACCACCTCTCGTTGCGGTTGGAATCCGCAGGAGAGGTCATACAGGTAGACTCCGGGCTGTGCCAACCAGCCGGTACTCCTATCGCCACCCAAACCGGGTGCAGACTTGGAGTTACTTTCCTCGTTGATGTTGAGACGGATGTTCTCCGCCCCATTCACGTCCGCGTTGAACGCCACATCACAGGCCTCACACACGTACAGGCCGCGTTCGACACGCTGATTGTCGTTCTCTCTCCCACACACGCAACACGTTTTACTCGTGTCGCGTTCGGGCACTTCCACGACCTCGATACCCTCAACCTTCGCCTTGTATTCGAGAATCGAGGTGAATCGGTCAAACGCCCACCCATGCAGGTCGAGGTTGCCGTGCCGACCCCAGTTCTTCGACTCTCCATCTTCGTCCTCGCGCACGCCCGCCAAGTCTCCAACGTTGATGCGGCCAACGCCTTTTTCCACGCACCGTTCAACGATGTGTTTCGCTAAGGCGTGGAAGAAGTGCGTACGGCGTTCTGACCACTTCGCGTGGAGGCGAGTGGCCCTATCGCCACTGCTGTCGTCGCATTTGGCGATTTCCTTCGGGAAGTAGTAGCCGTCCTGTTTCAGACGGTTGCCGGGGTACAGGTCGGCGTCCTCGGTGCTGTACGCGACGGCGGCGAAGTTGCTGATGCCGAGGTCGATACCTGCCGTCTCGTCACCGGGAGCGGTGGGTGTCTCGATTTCGTCTTTGCAGACGAGGTGGAGTTCCCATCGCTCGTTCTGCTGGTCGTAGACAGCGCGAACCTGTTGCAGGTTATCAACTCCGGCACCGGGTCGAGTCTCGTATTCGACAACCTCGACAGTCACTCGCCGGTTGGTGGAGTGTCGGGGACGGATATCGTGACAGTGGTACCGTCTGACGTGTCGAACGATACCTCGCCGCCGAGCGTACGGGCAGCCCAGGTGAGTTGCCACAGTCCCAGTCCGGTCCCGTGTCGGAGTGGCGCCTCAGTCCCGGTTTCGAGCGCGGCCAGTTCCGACTCGGGGATGCCGGGACCATCATCGATGACCCGCAATTCGCACCCGTCCGGCGTCGACTGAAGCGAGACGGTCACGTCCGTAGCGTGCATGACCGCATTGTCGACGGCGCTTTCTATCGCCGCCTCGAGAGCGACGCCGTCGGTCGTTACCACCAACGACTCAGTCGCCTCGACGGTGACCGGAGCATCGTAGGTCGCGACGGTATCGCGAAGCAGTTCGGCGACGTCGACCGGGGCGTGTTCGCGCGTCTCCGAGAGGAGTTGGTCGATCGTCCGTGCGCGGTCACTCATGCGTGCGATACGACCCGTCGTCTCGATGGCCGTGTCCGCGTGGTCGTCGTCGATGGCATCGAGGTGCGCGTCGAGGACGTCGAGCTGGTTGCGCAGATTGTGTCGCAGAACCCTGTTGAGGACTGAGAGGCGTTCCTTGCGGAGTTCGCGCTCGGTCACTTCTCGGAGACTGACCACGGTTCCAAGACTCCGCTCGGTCCGGTCGACCACTGTCGACACCTGCGCATCGTACTTCCCCGACACGCCTGCGACACTGAGCGTAACCGTCTCGGCTGCTCGCAAACCGTCCACGTCGGTCCCGAACATGTCTTCGACGGTAACGGTGCCAGCTGCGGGGTCCGCCCCGTCCGAAGCGAAGCGCATACGTTCGTTCGCCCGTACGACTCGGTGCTCCTCGTCCGCGATCAACACCAGGTCGTCTGTCTCCTCGACGATATTCCGTTCACCGACGACGCCGACGGTTGGGGCTATGTCGAACGCGTCAAGTCGGAACACCGTGAATCCGAACCCACACACCGCGCCGAGTGATCCCAGTACGTAGGCGGCCCCACCCGCCGTCCGGCCGAGTTGAGCAATGTACGGCATACTGCTCCAGAACAACCACATCGCCGCCGGTGCCCCAGCGAGGGCGACACCTTGCCACACCGCGGTGTGGTCGTATCGGCGCGTCGTCCGGACTACCAACACCATCCCAGTGACGACCAGCGCTAGTGCGTAATACCGGACAGTAATACCGAACAACCCGATAGCCTGTGTCGGCACGCCTGACGCACTGGATAGTATAAACTGGAGTATGAATACGAGAAGCGGGAAGGCGACCAGTATACTTGTTTTCAGGGTCAACGAGACGAACCGGCCGGTGTACCGGAGTGCAAACATTGCCCACAAACCGACGGGGAGTATCCAGACGAACGCCAGCCACCGCCCAACTGCACCCGTAAAGTCAGTTACCGGAACGAATCCGGTGAAGACGCCGACGCTGAGTGCTCCGAGACCGACTCCGACCAGTGCGGTGTATCCCGAGAACCACGCGGCTCCCGGCTTATCGTATCTGCGGGCGACCGTCGCACTAATCGCCAGGAGCCCCGCTGCGCTTGAAATACCTAGGCCCCCGACGATTTTGACGAGCATGAGTTGGACGTACGGTCGTTGGATATCAACGGGGAGTAACCTTCTAAAGGATGTGGTCTCCGAGTAGCGACGTTCAGCCGCTGGAACGAGCGAATGACGACGCTGTCAGGAACCGCTCGGTGAGCCAGAGCGCAACGGGAAACCCAGATACAGTTCGCGGTTACTCCAACTAGTCCGGCATGGATTCATCCTCGGGGTATTCGTCTTCGGTCGTGACTTCGAGGAAGACGTCTTCGAGCGTGTGTTCCCCGTCTATTTCCCTGTCGCCTGTGAGTTCGCCCGGTGGACCGTCCGCGACGATGTCGCCGTCGTAGAGGATACCGACGTCGGTCGCTATCTCTTCGACGACGGGGAGGAGATGCGTCGAGAGGAACACAGTGGTGTCCGCCGCAGCCAGGTTCGTGATAGTCTCCCGGACTGTTCGGGCGGCGCGCGGATCGAGCCCGGACGTTGGCTCGTCGAGAAAGACCACATCTGGGTCGTGCATGATCGCCTGGATCAGTCCGGCCTTCTGTCGCATCCCTTTCGAGTACGTGGCGATCCGTTCGTCGGCAGCGCCAGCCAGTTCGAACCGGGCCAGCAGCGTCTCGATCCGGTCGTCGATGGCTGCTGGAGACATGTTCCGGAGCCCGCCGTGGTATTCGAGCTGTTCGCGGGCCGTGAATTCCTCGTGGATCGGCGGTGATTCGGGCAAGTATCCAATGTGTTCGATGAGCGTTTCGCGGTCAGTGATCGATGCCCCCGCGACACGTCCGGTGCCACTGGTCGGTGGGAGCAATCCCGTCAGCATCCGGATCGTCGTCGTCTTTCCCGCCCCGTTCGGACCGAGAAACCCGTACACTGCGCCCCGTTCGACGGTGAGATCGAGGCCGTCGACGGCCGTCGTCTCGCTGTACGTCTTCGTCAGGTCGCTCGTGCTGATCGCGGGTTGCCTGTCCGTTTCGATGGTGGCTTCTCGCTCGTTCGATGCCGACGTGTCGTTGCTGCTGTTTGTCATTTTTCGGAGATCACTCGAGTTGATACTCTCGAAACCGTTGTACTGCAATCTTTGCGGCGGTTCTCGTGACGGCGACGGCGAGCAAGAGCGCGAGGAGCAGTGACCCGACCCGGATGCTGGCGGTCGGCACCCCGAGAGCCGCGATGCGCTCGGAGACGGACGGTGCCGTCCCCACGAAGGCCGGGAGACTGGCAAGAACCCCGATGGTGAGCACCAGCCCCTGACGGAGAAACGCCGTCGCGCCCAGTTCCCCGTAAACTGGGGCTTCAGTGAAGAAAAACGGGACTGGAGCGTATTCTATACGCTCGACTCCCAGTCCGACCATGGTTGCGACCGACGCGGTGCACGGGCAGATGACACCACCGAGGAGCGCGATCAGGAGCGTCTGTGCGACCCCGACGGAGCCGACGATCCCGAGCACAACGATGACGAGGGCGACGAGCGGTACGCCGACTACTGTTGCAGCGAGGAGCACTCCGCCGACGAACTGCCGCCCGGTAACCGACGTGAACAGCATGGGCAACGTGCGATATTCGGTCCCGATCGGGTCCGATCCGAAGGCGACACCGGCAGCGAGGCCGAGCGTGACCGCGAAATACACCAGTAGCACGGTCCTCCCACCGACGAGCGCGACCAGCGGGAATCCGACGGCGCCCATGAACACGAGCGCATACCCCGTGGACAGGAGCCCCCGTGGGACGCGCCGTTCCATCAGCCATCGCTCCCGAGCGACGGTGTACGTGGCACGCGGGATGCGTTCACCGACGACTCGCTCTACTACCCCTGTTTCGAGCAGTGAATGCGAACCGCGAGAGCCTGTCGAACTGGCAGAATCCTGTTCCCAGATGCGGCGTACGAAGGCTGTCGCTCCGACCGCGAAGACGGGCACTGCGGTAGCGAGAAGACCGAACACGCCCACTGTATGACGGACCGCCTCACCTGTCCCGTCGAACGCGCCGACGAGCGCCATATCCACGAACCACGCCAGCGGCAACGCACCGAAGACTCCGGTCAACGGAGCGAGCGACAGCGACAGTTCCTCCAGGAGCATCGCACCGACCACGAGCGGGATCCAGCCGAAGACGACGAGGAGGTCTCTGTAGTACCGTGCGCGGACGAACCTGAGTGCGACGAGGCGAGCAGCGAGCCTGCTGGTGGTCCCGAGTGCAGCGGCGAGCAGGCCCATACCGACAATCGCGAGGGTGACCGTGAGTACGGCCGTCGGCGCTCGGAGTCCGACGGCGGTACCGACTGCGATGCCGAGCGTCGGCACGGCGAGCGTGGTGAGCAGGCGAGCGTAGACGAACCCCAGCAGGCCGAGCGCAGCCGTTCTGGCGGGGACAGTCGTCAACAGCAGGTCCGGATTTAGCCGCTCGAAGCGAACGTGTGTGTACTTCGAGCTGCGCCAGACCATCCAGACGAACGCGACGCTCACAGCGAGACCCACCAGATCATCCGGAAACGGCTGTCCCGCGGTGATGTCGCGTCCCAGCGAGTATGCGAGCCAGCTGAGGCCGGCGGCGAATCCGAGGAGGACGACGAGGAAGACAGGCTGTCCCATCGACGGGGTTCCGAATTCACGACGATGGCGCGTCCACTCTGCACGGGTGATTTTCGCACCCTGTCGGATATCTGTGGGTATGCGAGTGAGCCGGTCCATAGTGTCTACGAGGCCATCTTTCAGCGGACTCGGTCGTTAGATTCGGCCGCCTCCGTAACCGCCGAATGCACCGAAGTCCATGTCGTCGAAAAACGCCGGTGCGGTACTCTCGGTCGCGTAGACGTACAGCGCCGTCTTGGCGACACCACTGAGCGCTTTCCCGACCAGGAGACCGAAGACGAATCCGGAGCCACCGACCACGACCGCCGCCAGCAGCTGGATCCCCGTGCCTGCGGTCACGACGAACGTGAGGACGCCGAGCGTGAGGCCGGCGAGCGCCAGCAGGAACGAGAAGACGTCGATCGTGGCCATTGCCCCGATGGACTCTCCCCACGTATTTTTGAACGTGGTCGCACTTTCCGAGAACATCTCCGTGAGAGACGGGTCACGGAAGACGATCACGGGGACGACGAAGTAAGTCATCACACTCCATGCCACCGCGAAGACGCCGGCGAGGAGCTGCGCGACGAGGTTGTCCTCAGATTCGATGATGCGGATGATCACGCCGAAGATAGCGGCGACCACCGACCAGGCTAACAGCGGTAGTTTCCGCTGCCAGGCGGCGGCGAGCGCGCCACGGATCGACGGTTCCTCGCCGTGGAAGACAGTCCGAGTCGCTGCGACGAGGGCCGCCGTGAAAAACGACGCGACGAATGTCTCGACGAGATAGGCGAGGAACAATGCGCCGTACAGTACCATGCCGGGATCCCGAATGGAGTCCGTGAGGAGCAGGCTTCCGAACAGCGTTGCGATGAACGCGATCCCGGAGATCCCACCGACGAGCGGGAACACCAACAGTTTCGGATGGACTCTGAGTACGCGACCGCTCCGGCGTGCCATCCCGAATCCGATTTTGAGGCGACTGAACACTCTCATACTGGGTGGGCGTCTCCCGTGGTATTGACAGCTGTCCTCCTGTTCGGAGTCAGAGACGGGCCGAAAATTTTATGTACTGAAACGACAGGAGAGCCGACAGTTCCTCCGGGTCTGAAACATTCAGACCTCAGTTTCCGACCCCGGGATCCTGTTGTCCGCTTCATCACTCACGGGGGACTCGTACCGTACCTGAACGACGGTAGTCCTCATGGAGGCCGTCGAGCCAGTCCGGGATGTGATGAAAGTCATCGTCGGTCCGGACAAGACGGTCGTGGCTGGCGACTTCCATCCCGGCTGTGATAGCATTTGCTTTCCCGGAACACCCGCCAGGGTCGCCGGCAGGGATCAACTGGACGGTCTCTGGGAGCGGTTTTCGGTCCGCGACCGGGTCTTCCTCGCTATCGTGGATAACAAGCAGTTCATTTTCAGGTCCCAACTGTGCGGCGACCCCGTCACAGGCGGTTTGTCTGTTCGACATCCGACTCGAAACGTGAGCGTGGATATGGATGGTAGTTTCTTGTGGCTTCTCTGACTGAAGCCAGGCGGAAAGCCCAGAACGGCACAACCTATATTGACGAAACGAGAGATGGCACACGTACAGTGTCCGACGTGCGGGATCCTGAAGCACTCGCAGACCTGCTCGGTGACGAGTGTGCGCGCACGATTCTCGTCGAGGCGAAAAAAGAGCCTCGCTCGGCGGCAGAACTCAGCGACTGCGCTGGTGTCTCGGAGCCGACGGTCTACCGGCGGCTGGAGCGTCTCCGTGAGTACGACCTTGTTACGGAAGATATCCAGCCAGTCACCGACGGGAAGAATTACAAGCTCTATCGGACAGAACTCGACGGAATCGAACTCGATCTCAGCGAAGACGGCTTCGAGATCACGGTTTCACGTCGGGAACGGATGGTCGACCGCTTCACGCAGTTCGTAGAGGGAAGCTAACATGCTCGATACACCGCTTCAGTTGGTCGATCTCGAAACGCTACGAACGATTCGACAGGTGAGCGAGGTGATTCCGATGATCCTCGGATTGGCGATTAGTTACCTCGCCTACACCGCATACCAGCAAAACCAGAGCCGTCCGATGCTATACATCGCTGCCGGATTTATCCTCGTGTTGTTCGTTCAGGCTCCGCTTGGCTTGGTACTGATTTACCTGCTGGAGCTGCCAACTCCGGTCCTCAACAGCATTATTCAGATCCCTGAGTTCATCGGTCTGGGCCTGATCCTCTATGGGCTGTGGGTGCCACGCCGAGACTAATGTTGGTGGTTCACGTGCGTGTCAATTACGGCCAGACTAACCTGCTCGTGTGGCTTTCCAGACGGATCAGTTATCGCTCAATCTTGTGCAATTAGGGCCACCAGAGGCAAATAGTCCAGAGAGATGCTCTCCTCATCGGATATCGTGTTCAGCATACCATCGAAGCGATTGTCCACCTCGCATCCGGTATCCACGAGAGCTCAGTACAGTCCCGATAGCTACCAGTTCACAGGAAGAACGGTGACGTGCCCGGGGGCTATCTTGATTCAGCGAGAGAATCTCGTCGTTTACCGCGGGCGTGAATCGCGTAAGCGACGGAACCATTATATCGGCGGCGAGACGAGCGCACACCGACCGAGGCGGTCTGCCCGCCCCCACGCCGGGACAATCGGACAATCTCGGGATTCCACCGCTGACCGAAGCAGGCACCCCTGCTGTCGGCAGACGGTGGGTGCGGATCACAGGTACTCCCGAATCCCAGACGGAATAAGGATAACGGGGGCGTGGCACTCCCAGCACACCATCGGTGTGCAAACCCGAGGTTCCCAAACCAGCCGCTCCGGTGCCTGTCGAAGAAAGAATCCACCCTTTCGGTCCGGGAATATCGGGGTGATCAGCGAGTGCTACGACCGCGACGACATCGCTGACCGTCGGTTCACAAACGTCCCCGTGTACGGGGAGAGAAGTATGTTCCCAGCGGGTAGAGTGACACCACGCCCGAACCCATGTGTTATACTGGGTTGACTTCAACGAGTGAAGCCAGGAAAGCCGCCCTTTTTCCATGCGTCCATATCTTCGGGTGTCGATGACCGAAGCAGATACCGACACCAACTTCGAACGAACTGCAGCCCGGTCAGCCAATGACGACCGGCGAACTAATCGCGGTGGAATCACGGGTCGCGTCGTCTCCATGCTGTGGAATCGAACCGAGAGTCGTCCCCGTGCACTCTGGCGGATACTCGGAGTGTACGTTGCCGCGCTCGTGGGCGTGATGCTGCTTCCGGCGCTCGTTCTCGCAGGTACTGAACTTCCACCGTCTGTCAACGGGGCCGCTACCAATCTGATCGGTGCGTTTGTTGGCCTCCTCCTGGCGGTGGGTTTCACGAAGTACATCGACCGTCGGCCGCTGACCGACTACGGACTCGCGCTCAACTCGTCGTTCCTGAAGGACTTCGGCGCTGGCAGCGTCATCGCTCTGGCGGGGATGGGTGTGGCACTCCCCGTGAGCCTGTTCGCCGGGTGGGCGACCGTCTCCGAGGTGTTCTCGGCTGGCGCTGGCGCGAGCGTGTTGCCGTTCGCCGCCGCGTTCGGAGCGTACACCATCCAGTGGGCGTTTACCGCCTTCTGGGAGGAGCTGGTCTTTCGGGGCATCATCCTGACGAGCGCCGTCGAAGGGCTCCGGAACCGGTGGCTGTCCGACCGTGGCGCGGTCGTGGCAGGGGTGATGGCGTCGTCGCTGATATTCAGTCTCGGACACTTCCCGGGGACGCTCGAAAAGTTCGGCTTCCGGGTGGCGTTAGGGCTCCTCCTCGGCGCCGCGTACGTGTGGACCGACTCGCTGGCACTGCCGATTGGCCTCCATTTCCTGGTCAACTTTGCGATGAACAACATCTACGGCCTGGTGAACGTCAGTGAGGCTGCGGAGATCCTGCCGATGCTGATCCGGCCGGCGTTCACTGGCCCGTCACAGTTCGTGCAGGTGTTCGGGTTGGTCAACTTCGGAGCAATCCTCTGTGTTGCAGCCCTCACCGTCGGATACGTTGCTCTCCGGAACGGTGACTTCGGGTCGCGGCTGTCGTCGGCATACATGCAGTGAGAGTGACCTGAACACCTCCGACGTACGACGCGCGCATTGACGTACAACTGGTCGACGAGTCGTCAGGTCGAAGACGTGCTATCGGTGTGCGTGTCAGGGCGTCGGAGAGGCGTGTTACGTATCCCGATTGCGGACTACACGACAACGCGGACAATCAACGGTACGCTCACTATTGACAAACAATACTTGTAAATCTCCTGGGGGGTCGAACACAGACCGGTATGGACCTCGCCGAACGGGACGCGGTGGTGACCGGCGCGTCATCGGGTATCGGGGCGGCGACCGCCAGGCTTCTCGCCCGGCACGGGTGTTCCGTCGCGCTCGTCGCACGGCGTCAGGACCGGCTGGAGTCACTCGCAGACGAGATAGCCGCCGAGACACTGGTCGTCCCGACCGACGTGACCGAGGAGGACGCGGTCGCTTCGATGGCGGAGGAAGTCCGCTCTTCGTTCGACGGCATCGACCTCTTGGTAAACAGCGCCGGCGTCGCCCGCGGTGGCCCCGTCGCGGAGACGGAACTGGATGAACTGCGAACGAGCATTCGCGTCAATCTAGAAGGCGTCATGAACGTGACCCACGCGCTGCTCCCGTGTATACTCGAATCCGAACTGGGTGACGTGATCACCATCTCCTCGCTAAGCGTCCGGTACCCCCAGGAAGGCGGAAGTACCTATACGGCGTCGAAGTTCGGCGTCAACGGGTTCATGCGGTCACTCCGAAAGGAACTGTCGGACGAGCCGGTCCGCGTCACGGTCGTCATGCCCGGCCCGGTCGTCACCGAACTCAACGACTGGGAGCACTGGGACGGACGAGCGATGGATCCGGAAGATGTCGCGGAAACGGTCGTCTTTGCCGCCTCGCGGCCGGCTCGCGTTGAACTCACCCAGATCAGTGTCGACTCGACCGACAAACTGTAGCAAGGCAGAGTGTCATAGAACGGTTGCCACACCCATCTTTTGACCTTCCGAACCGCTCGATACAGAGTATGTAGTCATCATACCAATACGATTCAAGTCAACCCTGCTGCAGTGCTTGTTCAAGGACCCACCAGTCACAATCTTTATTTCCAGATACGAATAGCACCTCGCATGGGAGATACAACGCTCGAAACCATCGACGACCTATTACAAGGGGTTATCGAAGAAACAGATGATTCCGACATCCATTATAAACTCCAGAGCGCCCGCCAACTCATCACAGTCGTACAAGATCGACACGAGCAGATTGGCGAGACCCTCACCAAGGAAGACATTGACGAGGGCACACTCGACACACTTCGTGAACTCGGCTACGTCGAGTGACCCTCGAAAGCCCTCCTATATCTGTTCAAGTTCTCGTAGTATCTTGTGCAAGATTCGCATGCTCACTGAGCAGGTGTTTCAATCCGGACCTTGGCGAAATCAATCCATGTGACTGTTTCTATGCCACGCTCGTAGCAAGGTACTGACCGACGAGGGGGTGTCACTCGCGCGTAGAGAAGGTGGCGCGGATCGGCTCACCGGGGTGAACCGTCGACCCGACGTCGACGGGAACGTCGTCCCGGTCGTGAGTGACCCGACAGTGCCCCGCGATGGTCGCGAGCGCGAGCGTGAGTTCCATCCGTGCGAAACGCATCCCGATGCAGTGGCGTGGCCCGCCCCCGAACGGGAAGTAGGAGTACTCCGGTCGGTCCCCCGGCGGTTCCTCGATACCGTCCCACCGGGAGGGGTCGAACCGGTCCGGGTCGGTCCACCACCGGTCGTCGGTGTGGACGTGGAACTGGGGGAGCACGACGAACGTGTCCGCCGGCACGCGGTACTCGCCGACGACGACGTCCTCGTCGGCCTCCCGGAAGATGGCGGCCGCCGGCGGGTATCGCCGGAGCGTCTCTCTGAGCAACTGCTTCGTGTACGTCAACTCCGGGAGGTCCGCCAGCGTCGCGGTGGCGCCGTCCACGACGTCGTCGACCTCCGCGTAGAGCCGGTCGGCGACCGCTGGTTTCCTGCCGAGTTCGTAGAGTGCCCACGTCAGCGCGGTGGCGCTGGTCTCGTGACCGGCGAACAGGAAGGTGATGAGCTGGCTCCGTAGCTCCGATTCGGTGGGGCCCTCGTCCGACCGCTCGCTGGCGGTGACGAGCGTCGACAGGATATCCTGTCTGTCGCCGTCTGGCTCAGTTTCCGCGACGAGGTCGTTGACGACGGTCTCCAGCTGTTCGACGCCGCGACGGTACCGCCGGTTACCGGGTGTCGGCAGCCAGTCGGGAAGATCCACCGAGACCGGATTCTGACTGCTGCGTTCGCGGATCGCTTCGGCACCGGCCCGGACCGCGCGGCGGTGTTCGTCCGTGTCGACGCCCAGCAGCGTCTTCCCGAGGACCCGCAGCGTGTACGTCGACGTCGCCTCCGTCAGGTCGACAGCCTCCGGAGTCGCCGCCCATTCCTCGGCTATCGCGGCCGCGTACGTCGCCATCGTCTCGGCGTAGTTCTCGATACGCTCCCGGTAGAACAGCGGCTGGAGGCGGGTCCGCTGTGTCTGCCACCGCTCACCGTCGGCCAGTAACAGACCGTCGGAGAGAACGTCCACGCCGCCGGCACGTTCCGGTTTCCGGAAGCTGTCGAATTTCTCGACCAGGACTTCCTCGATAGCGTCGGGGTCCAGCACGCCGACCATGTCGTAGGTGCCCATCGAGAACCGAACCACGTCGCCGTGACTCGCGACGTCATCGTAGAACGCGTACGGGTCGCGGCCGAACGAAACCGCGCTCCCGATGACCGGGAGTCCGGTCCGCTTGGGCGGCAGGGGTCGCTCGCTGTTGCGTTCACTCATATCACTATCTGGCCGACACTGCTCGGTCGACGGACCCCGAGGGGACCGTGGTCGGGACTGGGGCGATACCAGCGAGGGGTTTCGTATCGGGCGAGATCACAGTTCAGAATCCGAGTCATACGTACTTGAATCGGTATCGAGAGTTTCAGACCCAGAAACGAACACCACACCGGAGGTCCGTGCGAACCCTAAACCACTTCACTGCGTCTCATACTGTCGGACACAAGCAATGCCACCGTTCGATGATTGTTTCGGGGTTTTTTGACCGTTCGTCCCCGAACGGCGGAACGCTCTTCACGAACTTGTGTCCGACAGTATCAGTCTCTGAAACGGTGCTGTACGGTACATGCCCCGGTCGCTCGTTGCTTCTTGTATGGGAGATGCAAAGACTGCACCGAAGCCCGTTCGAACCGACACGAAACCGCCGACTGCGAGCCCTGACCCCGTTCCAGCAGTGGTCGACTGGGTCCTGGGTGCCATCACAGCAGTGGTCGGTTTCGCCCTAACCGCGGTCGGTGCTGGAATGTACACGCGGGTCGACCGGACCATAATAACGGAGTTCATCACCGCCGAAAGCACAGAGGTGAACGGACTCACGCCCGCCGAGGCGGTCACCGCTGGGGTGCCGTTCGTCGACTGGTTCTCGGTTGGGGTCGCACTGACAGGCCTCGGACTGGTCGCCGCCGCCGCGGTGTTCGTCCGCGGACGCCGGCGGACCCGCCGTCGGGTCGCCAGCGAGGGCGGAACGACCGCCACGTTCTGGGCCAGCGCTGTCTACGGCGCCGCTGTGACTGCGCTGGTTTCGTTCGTCCATGGGTCGGGGATCGTCGGCGGGGCTCTCGCTGCGTATCTTCACGAGGGCGAGTCCGGTCTGCGGGTCGGCGCCACGACGGGACTGGTCGGCTGGGCCCTGACAGTTCCGCTGCTGGTGTTTCTCGCGGTCGGGTTGCTCGCCGGAGCCGGCGCGGTAGACAGGTTCACGGGCGGCGTCGTCCTCGTCGGCATTACTCTGGTCGGCGAACTCGCGGCGCTCGCGCTCAACGTCGGGTTCGGTGCGCTCGGCGGTTACCTCCCCGACCGGTTCGTCTGACGGTCGACGCCAACGACAGACCTCCCGTCGCCCCCGGCGCTCGTATCGCTATCGAGACGAGGGGAGTTGACGACTCGCCGATTATCGGTCGTCGCCGGTTCTGTCGCGATCCCTGCCGAACACAGCGCGCGCTACCAAGACTACTCGCACAGGCGAAAACTGGGACGATATCGAGACGCCCCACACAGACACCCAGGGCGGGTTCCCGTCGAGGATAGCAACTGCCATCGGCATGCCCTTCTCGAAGAGTACACCCCGTCCGAGAGTGTCAGGACCGCTCAGAACAGGTCGAGAAACCCGTCGACGACGATAGCGCCGAGTTCCAGCACCGCGTCTTTGCATCGTTCGAACCGACCTGGTCGCTCGCTCTCCGTCTTGTCTTCGTGGTCGTTTTTCATGGGTTCTGGGTCCCTCCGAGAGCCGGTCGGATCCTCGGATGTTCGATGATCGTGGTCCGGATCAGGGTTCCCATGTCCGGGGCGTGGACTTCGCTCCGTCGTGAGCGTCTTCCACGTGCGTGCGCGGTTGCCGTACGGAATCGAACTGTCGCGGACAGTGAGGACACGAGATCAGGCTCATGCGTTCCTCCTCGTCCGCGATCTGCCGGGAGTGGATCCATCGACCCCGTCGCGGTCGCAGTGCCGGTCTCGATGAGAGGTGACGCCGAACCCGGTCGTTTCGGGAGCGGCGACGGTCGACCTCTCTCGTGTGGACGCTGCCATACTCGTTCTGTGGGGCGGATCGAATATATGCCACCAGGCAGTGTTTCTCGTCCCGAGACGGCCCGACGAATGGTGGTGCCGAGAGCGGGTCCCAGTCGACGTGCGAGACATCGGGCTAGCGCCGGTCTATACGGGACTCGGGTCGCCGGAGACCGACACACGAGTGAACCAAATGACCGGCGCGGTTGAATCGTCCTCGATGGGATTCCGTCCGCATCGCCGAACAAAAACGGAGGGGGTCAGAGAGGGACCAACAGGGTGACAGGGTGGCCCGATACCGGATCGTCCGGCCGGGGACGGACTCTGTCCAGTGGGTGGAATGAGGTGGGATGGGGTGGGGCGTGTGGTGAGATGGTGGTGCCGGATATTTTTCGTCGGCCGCCTCCGACTGGCGGCTACCTGAATGGATGGCCGGAGTAGTAATCAACGCCCACCCAGTGTTGCTGGGTCTGAGACACTGTCCGAAGAGAGGTTTCCCGGGCATTCGAATCCGGTCGTCCCGACCGCGCTGCTCGTCGTGTCTCCTCGCAGGTCCCACTGGCGAATCAGGGTAGCTGAGAGGTGCGGCCGTGTCACGAGCTCGTACTTGCGTCGAAAACCGTCTCCGTGAGGGAAAACGACACCGGGTACGCTCTCGGCAGAGACGCTAGTTCACTGGCGCTGCGACGTCTCCTCGTACGGCTGGACGACGACGAACCCCTCGGAACCGGTGAATTCCATCTGTATCGATTCGCCGGAGGTCTGTCCGATTTCGAGCGTCTTGTTCCTGGCGACCGACGGCGAAAGGTTCGCACTCCAGGCGACGGTCGCGTCCGGATCCGTGTTGACCGGCGGCGTCAACACGAGCGGGTCGCCGTGTGTCGAGAGGGCTACCGTCCCGGGACCGGTCAGATAGACGTTCGTCAGCCCCCCGGCGGTCGCTCCCGAAACCCCGTCGATAGTGCCGATCTCGTAGTCGACGCGGGACTCGAACGCCAGAACGTCGTCACCGTTGAGCGAGAGCGACTCGTCTGCCGCGAGTTCGAGCGTCTGGACCTTCTTGCCCTGGTCGGCGACGTACACGTGGCCGGTCCCTTCGGCCGCCATGACCGGCGTCCCCTCGCTGGTCACTGCTTCCTTGATGAATCCGGTGACGCCGCCTTCGGCCGAGGATTTCCCAGTGAATGTGATGTCGCCGGTATAACCGATCATCGAGCCGGCTTTCACCATCACGGTGCCGTCAACGGTCACGTCGAGAGTGTAGCTATTTTCCGTCTGAAACGTCTCGTCCGTCTCGGTCGGTGCGTGTGCCGATGTGAACTGGTCGACGTTCATCGTGTCTCCATCCGACCCGACGTCGGCGAACGTCACGTAAACCCCGACAGTGTCTCCGGGCCTGAGACACTTCCCGTCTACTGTACGGTGAGTCAGGACGTGGTCTCCGTCGTCGCCGTCGGAACGAACTCAGAGAGACTCTCGCCGACCCGGAAGTCGACCGGGTCGTCCACGCCAGCGCCACCGACCACGACCGCAAGGCGCTGTTCGTCGGGCGTATCTATCTCGACTGTCTCGGTCACCCGGGATTGGCTATCGACATCGTCGGCCATGTCGACAGTGACCTCGTACGCACCTGACCCGTCCCACACGTCGTCGTGGGTCGCGAAGGGCTGGCCGTCGCCGGTATCGGTACGCGAGGAGATCAACTCGAAGGTTTCGTCGAGACGAGACTCGCCGTCGGGACCCGCAACCGCGACCGAACCAGCGAGTCGCCGGTCGGTCTCGTTGAACACGTTGACCTGGCCGAGGAACTGATACAGGTTCGAGCGCATACCCCCGTCTTCAGGCGGGGGTCAAGCGGACAGTAGTATGAGTCTCCACGGGTCTATCACGGTCTGGATTTCCATCGCTTCTCGTTTTACTTTCACTCCGGATGGCCGAGCCTTATTGCGGTTCCGGCCAACGTAACTGATACGATAAATGGCTGCGGTGACGAAGACGCTGGAACTGCATCTCGTCGACCCCAACGCCCACAAGGAGCGCAAGCTCCGTGAGACCAGAGACGCATACCAGCAGGCACTTCAGACTGCCTTCGACGCCGATTGCACTACGCAGTCTGCCGCCAACGACGTGGTGGTTGAGTACGACCTCTCCGGCTACGCGAAAAACGCCCTCAAGCAGTACGTCCCCCAACTCTGCGGCGACAGTTACGACGCCAGCGAACTCCACGATATCGACGATCACCCGGTGAAGTTCACCAACGAGGGCGTCCAACTCGACCACCACCCACAAAACCACTACGAGTGGTACGCGAAAATCCCGCATCACGACGACTATCACCTCTGGTTGCCTGCCGCTCCAATCCCCGAGCAACGCCCGTGGCTGGAAGCATTACACGCGGGTGATGCCGAGATGGGTGAGTGTCGATTGCTGGAACGCGACGGGACGTGGTATCTCCACGTCACCGCGACCCGTGAGGTCGAAACTCGGTCGGCGGCCGACACGGAACGGACGCCGGTCGGGGTGGATATCGGGGATGCTGCCTTGGCCACGGTGTGTCACCGTGACGAGCGCGGTACCCCGACCGCTCCCGACATTTACAGCGACGAGGCATCGCAGATACGCCACCTCCGCAAAACGTACTTCACGGCCACGCGCCGCCTTCAGCGCCGCGAGAGCGAACGAATCATCGAGGAGTACGGCGACAGCCTCTGGGAGCGCATCGACCAAATCATCCACCGCATCTCCCGGCAGGTAGTCGAACGCGCTCAACAGGTCGACAATCCTGTACTGGTACTGGAGAACCTCCAGTACATCCGCGAGACCACGGACTACGGCGCGTTCATGAACCGGCGACTGCACGGATGGGCGTTCGCCAAACTCCACGCGCAAATCCAGTACAAGGCCACGGAAGCGGGGATTCCCGTCGCGACGGTAAATCCCCGAAACACCTCCAAAGAGTGCCACGCCTGCGGCGAGACAGGAACGCGCCCCGAGCAGACGACGTTCCGGTGTCCGAACGACGACTGTTGGGTTACGGAGTATCAAGCAGACGTGAATGCCGCGCTCAATATCGCAGACCGCTACCGTGGCGGAGAGAGCCAGCCCCAAACTGACCGGAATTCCGGGCCGAAGGCGGCTGGCGATGACTCGGCTACGGATGGGGCCTCATTGACCGGGCCACAAGACAGCTACTCCGAGGGCGAACCCCGCCCGGCGACGAGTGGAACGTATGCGTCTTGAAACCGCAACGGGTCACTAAGACCCGAAATCCCATGGCGGGATTCCACGGCCTGAAGGCCGTGGAGGTGGTCAATTCCATCGGAGTTCCCCAATCTTGTAGCCCTGTTCTTTGAGTTTTCCGAGTGCTGTGATGTTTTTCGCAATCCGCATGACGGTGGGCTGAAGAACTTTCGAGTAGATGTCGGTGAGTGCGTCCCACCAGTTTTTGAGGTCGGGAAGCTCGTCACGAATTTTCCGGACACGCTGTTTAACGGTGCCCTCGTCGTCGGGGAGCTGGTTGAAGCGGTACAGGGCGTGGTTGTAGAGCTGTCTACAGGTATCGCGGTGATAGTCCAGCGTCTCACGCTGGGCTTCTGTGGGTTTGAGGCGATACCTGTAGTTGTAGTTCATAGGTTACGAGTCACGTTCTTCGATAAGTTCGTCCAATTTTTCTTGAACGAACGAGGAGAGATTCAGGTGGTTCTCCTGAATCCACTCTTCTTGGTCTTCACGGATGGTGATTGTCTTCCGTTTCACCGTATGCATATTATATTTATAGTACGTAATATATGTTCGGGTTGCATGGGCCTGTGGGTCAGTAACAGAACAGTGTATGGAAGATGATGACGGCGGTGTATCCCCTCCCTACTGCGCTACTCGGTCGCTTCACTTCCTGCGTTGCTTCTTGAGGAAGGGGGCTTACCGCCTGCTATCAGCTAAAGTCCCCCTACGCAGTGTTTCGGGTCCTGCAACGCCGCGAGCGGGTATACGTGCTTCCGGGCGTGAGAACGTGGTATGAATCGGTCACTCACTGTCCACCGACGCGTTCACGACCCGAACGAACCGGGCGCAGAGCCGCCGGTCGTCACCGACGAAAGTCTGGTCGTTAGGAACTACAACCACGAGACGGTCGAGGTCACTGTCCAGTTTCTCGATCCCGACGACGACATGGCGTTCGACCGCACGTACGCGCTCGGCCCCGGTGACGTCGCGAGCACACCGACCCGACTCCCGCGTGGCGTCTATCGCGTCGTCGCGCGACTCGACGACGGCGCACTCGGCACGGACGGCCGGGACACTGCCGACTGTTTGGTGGGGAGTGACCCGACCGAGACGGCGGTCGTCGAAACCGGAAACGGGGTCGTCAGCGTCACTGAAGGGGTGGTTTGAGCCCGCGGCGTCGAACTCCGACCGGACGGCAGGTCCCCCGCCGGAGCGAACGTGCCTGTCGGAGGGTCGGTGGTGGGACCGTCGTCGGTCGGGCCCCCGGTTGGTTCGTCGTCTGTCGGACTGTCGACAGCGTCGTCGGTTTCACCAGCACAGCAGCCAGTGCTGCCGTCATCGCGCCCATTCCGAGCAGGAATCGGTGTCGGCACTGACTCGTCTGTGTTCCAGTCTCGTCGTCGGCAAAGCGTGTTGGCATACCGGTGAACGCCTCGTTGCGTTATCAGTCCGCCTCGGCGGGTTCCCCGCGGTCGTCAGACTCGTATTCGGCGTCGTGGAGTCGAACGGTCACGACGCTGCCCTCGGGGTCGTTCGTCTCGAAAGCGAGTTCGCCGCCGAGTTGGGTGACCGCCCACTTGACGGTCCAGAGTCCGACGCCTCGCCCGTGTTCGAGCGAGGTTTCGGTCCCGTCGGTCAGGATCGCTCGCTCACGTTCCGGGATCCCGGGACCGTCGTCCGTGATGGCGACCTCGGCGGTGGCCTCACCACGAGACCGCACGCTGATCTCGACACGTGGGGACGACCCGTCGGTATGTTTGACCGCGTTATCGACCAGTTCCGAGAGGAGTTTTCGAACGACGGACTCATGAGACGAGATCTTCACTCCGTCGGGACATGAGAGCGTAATGTCGCTCTCTGGAACGGCAGTCCGGTACTGCTCGACGACGTCCCTCGCGATGGCCACGAGGTCTATGCGCTCGGGGACATCGGTGCTAGCCTGCATGACCTCCTCGGCCTCCCTGGCTTTCTCGCTGAGGTCGACGAGATCGGTTGCGCTCTCGCGTATCCCGGCCCGTAACGTCTCGTCCTCGACGCGGTCGGCGTGGGCGAGGACGACGTCCAGTTCGTTGCGGACGTTATGCCGGAGAACCCGATTGAGCACTGTGAGGCGCTGTTCACGGGTCTGTCGGTCGGTCACGTCCCGGAACACGACGGCCCTGGCGACCGGGTCGCCATTCGTCTCACTGTCATTCCCAGTCGAATCGACGGCCGACACGCTGTACTGGAACTGCCGGCGCCCCTTCGTCGTCCGTAGTGCGACCGTCCCAGTCGCGCCCGCAGAGAGGTTGGTTCCCTCGATACCGTCGATGACCGTCTCGACCGGTTCGCCGACGATGGCGTCCGACGACCGGTCGAACAGTTGCGCCGTCGTCTCGTTGGCGTCGAGAACGTACCCTTCCCAGTCCAGAACGACCACCGCCTCCTGTAGTGCCTCCACGACCCGGGTCCGAGCGACTGATTCGGACCTTGGAAAGCCAGTCATGACCGGATATCGTCGAACCGCGACGGCGAATAGGACACCTGACGTGAGGAAACCGACAGTGACGCCGTCGGCAGCCGAAGCGCTCGTTCCGACCGCACCCCCGAGATAGGGCGCACTGGTCGCCAGTACCAATACTGCTATTTGCAGGTTAGAGATACGGGCGTGCCGCCGGCCGAGGCGGACCAGAACGTACGCCGCGTAGACAAAGAGCGCGAACAGGTACAACACCGCCGCGGCCAGCAACGCGAACAGCACGCCGACCACCGGACTCCCTATCGAGTCGGGAAACTGGAGCGCCGAGACGGTCGCGATAGCACCGCCTAACACTACCGGGAACACGGTTCCGGCGAGCATGAGGGCCCGTCGCCGCGTCAGACCGGTCCCGCGGCCGGCGTACCCGAGGACGTACATCGTCCAGACCCCCGGAACGACGAGTCCAACTCCCAGGAGCGCCAGTTCGAGCGCGCTCGTCAGGTTGTGGCCTGCGACCGCTGCAGCGAGTTCCGCTCCCAGCGCGAGGACTGCCCACGCCGTCATCAAGGCGAGCAACGCCACAAACGTCTTGCCACTGGGCCGGTTCCGAGACTGAAACGCGGTCCAGGTCGTCCAACTCAGGAAAGCCACGGCTGTGCCATCCAGTGCGACCGCTCCGAGCGTACCTGCTAGTGACATCGGTCGGCGACCCTGCCCACCCGTGCGCCCGCCGGCGCGACCACCCACCGTGACCCACGCGGTTCGACGGCGCTCGTCTCTGGAATCTCTCCGGGCGTCGAGGATTCCCGACGGTTGGGTGCCCCTTCGCCGAGGGGCTTCGCGATCGGTGACGCAGTCCTGGGCGAACCGGTGGCCGAGTCGATAGCGCCGCAGTTTGCCTTCCGCAGAGGGGATGGACCGTCCGCCCGAATGCGGCGAGGAATCCAGGCGCGAACCGTCCGGTGGACTCGGGGCAACATGGCCGACGCTCGTCACCCGGAGCACATAAAAACTGAACTGATGTCTCAGGTTGAGCAACACGGACCACCTGGGCTCCCGGGCCGGCTTCGGTCCGCGCGAGAACCGCACTGCCACCTGTATGTGTGTCGTTCACATGCCGATAGCTAGGGTAGGGGTTGCGCGGCGATGCGAAATAGTAGCGTCTGGCTACAGGGAGTGTCGGGTACACGGATCGAGTAACGATGTCACAGTCAGATTCGGTTCGTGCCGCCGCCGGCCCAAATGTCGAACGAACTGCCGACCCACTCGCGAACGACGAACCGCCGGTCGACGTGCCGAAAGCCCTCTCGCTGTTGAGCGACGAGTACGCTCGCGAATTACTGGGCGTGCTCAGCGAGGAATCGCTCTCGGCCCGGGAACTGGTGGACCGTCTGGACATGTCCCGGGCGACCGTCTACCGCCGCCTGGACAGGCTCGAATCGGCCGGAGTTCTGGAGAGTTCGATGCGCATCGACCCCGACGGTCACCACCGCAAGTGCTTCCACGTCATCGTCGAGCGGATGCAACTCGCGTTCGACTCGGAGGGTCTCACGCTCGAAGTCGGTGAGTGACTGTACTTGGAACACGACAACTCGCTCCTCTCTCCCTGTTGCAACCCGGATAGCGCTGACCCGGTTCCCCGATCGGATAGATGGTGGACCGCATCTGGACGAGACGGGTAACCGCGTCTTCGCCAGTCCAGTGAGAAACACGTCTCCGGAGACTGTGTCCTCGCGACGGTCGCTCGACCGGTTCCTCGCCCGGTGGGACCTGTCCCGAAAACGAGCGCCTGTCCCGGTCGACGCACATCGCGGTTCAGTGACGGGTGCGGCAACCAGTTTTGCCGACGCCCCTGAGTCCCACACTCCTTGCGTGCGGGCGGTCGAGGACCGGCTCGCCATGGTTGGACGGACCATTTAATTCTGGGGGTCGATTCACAGGGCCAGCACCCGTCCGGTGGGAGTTTTTCAGTCGAGTTACCACGATACGACCATGGGTCGAACCGTACAGCACGAATCGCCCGAGAACGGTGACCGGTCGCTCGCGAGTCGCGTCTTCGGCGTCGGTTTGCGACGCGAAACGTACGCCAACCTGGCGTATCTCCTCGCCCGCTTCCCGCTCGGGGTCGCCTATTTCGTGACTTTCGTCACCGGCCTCAGCCTGGGACTTTCGCTGGTCCCGCTGGTCGTCGGCGTCCCGATACTGGTCGGCGTCCTCGCGCTCGCGGGGTACGTCGGGGTACTCGAAGCCCACCTCCTCCGCGGACTGCGGGGCAGTTCGGTGTCCTACAACCCCGTCGACCCCGGTGACCAGTCCGTGGGAGCCTACGCGAAGTCGGTCGTGACGAACCCGCGTAACTACCTGCTGGTCGCGTACGCCCTCGCGTCGTTCGTCGTCGGTGTCCACCTGTTCACCGCCATCGCGGTCGTGTTCACGCTCGCACTCGCGCTCGTGGCCGCCCCGGCGCTCTACTGGCTGCCCGGGGTCGACTACCAGCTGACGACTGCGTCCGGCGCCGTGGACGTGGGGCCGTTGACCGTCGATGCCAGCTCCCTGAGTGGGGCCGCTATCGATACGTTCCCGGAGGCGCTGGCCGCCTCACTGCTCGGGGTCGTCGTCTGCCTCGTCGGCCTGCACGCAGTCAACCTGACCGCCCGACTGGTCGGCGGGCTGACCGAACGACTGCTCGGGCAGACCACGCAGTGAGAGCGGGAGCACTGAGCGCGACGATACACCGGTTTCAGGTTCGAGCGTGACGTAGAAACCGGTACACGCATTATATATACATTTTTTGCCAAGACAGACTTGCGAGATGTAGGGTGCGTCTGTTGCGTCCCAGTGGATGCAGAACACGACAGCACCTCCAAATACCGGCTACGCCACTGTCATCAGGGCGACCGGAGAACCATGTGACGTGTTGCTCAACCTGAGACACTCCGCGTCTCGTTATATATTGACGGAAACAAGATATGATGCATTCATGAGGTTACGCAACCACACAAACGGAGTGTCGACAACCCGACGGCAGGTCCTCGCGGTGAGCGGAACAGTCCTTCTGACCTCGGTAGCTGGGTGCAATACTATATTGAAACCAGTTAGAGATGCCACGAGTGATGTGGCACTCGAAGAGGTAAACGTGTTCAACATGGCAGACCGACAGATCAAGGGCTCGATCGAGGTAGTTGATCCCGCCGGAGACACCGCTCTTGAGAAGACGTTCGACTTAGAGTACGAGCAAGACCAGAATAGCGGTGGCGTGTTCGGAGCCACTGGCGAGTATGCGGTCAGCGTCGAACTCACGAATACGGCGATAGAAGAGAATTCGCAGGCAAGTAAGACAGTGGCTATCGACGACACGGACGAAGAGAAGATCGGTGTCGTATTCAATACGAACGAGGAGTACGAACCCATCGTCATCCGTGTTGGCACGACACCGAAAGACTTCCTCGAGGTCGCGAACTGATATTATCGGCCCTGATGCTGTTCAAATATTTGAAAAAGCCTACTAGTGCGCTGCCAACAGTACACTTGATACATATTCAGGCATATTGTCTACAGGCGGAGCGGGCCGAGTGCCTCGGAGATTGACGACCCCACACACTCTATTCGCACTGGCCTCTGTAATTGTACCTAGTACCTGGGCTTTCCGGCCCTCAGGGTAACGTCCTCGATCACGGCTATCCGTCGGCGTCACGAATCATCACGTCGGGAAGGGCCACCATGACCGCCGTGCCGCCGAGGTCGCTGTCCTCGAACGAGAGCGACCCGCCCATCGCCTGAACAGCCCAGTTCGCCCCCCAGAGGCCGAAGCTGCTGGCGTGTTCGAGCGGGTCCTCTTCTCCCGTCTCGATCACCGAACGTTCGTCGTCGGGGATGCCCGGACCGTCGTCGGCGACGACGATTCGGAGTCCGGATTCGCCCCGTTCACAGCGCACCACGACGCGGGGCGACGGGGAATCGTTGTGCTCGACTGCGTTCTCGACGAGGTGTCCGAGCGCGTACCGACACAACTTCGGGTCGAGGCTGACGGTCACGTCCGGGCCCGTGATGCTCGTGTCGGCGTTCGTCTCCGCCGTTGCGTCGGCGACGACGTCGTCGAGCAGAGGGCGCAACCCCGTCGGCGTCCGGTCGGCGACTGACCGCCCCATCAGTTGCTGGACCTGTCGCGTCTCCTCGCTCAGTCTTCCGAGTCGGTCGACGCCCGCTATCGCCTCGGTGAGGTCGGCGTCCTCTGCGTGTGCGCGGATCACGTCCAGTTCGTTGCGGACGTTGTGTCGCAGGATCCGGTTAAGGACTGCCAGTCGCTGGCGGCGTATCTCCCGCTCGGTCACGTCGATGAGCGTGACGGTGTAGCCGAGCGTCTCACCGAACTCGTCGACGAGCGGCGAGACGCTCGGCTCGAACTGTCGACGTCCCGATGTGGTCCGGCAGGTGATCGTCTTGCGGTCGGTCAGCGTGGCGACCGAGTGGTCGGTCACGTCGTCCAACTGCTGGGGGTCGTCGAAGCTCTCGACGGCCGAATCGTTCGAGCGGACAACTCGCCCTTCGTCGTCGAGGACGACGATCGCCTCGTCGGTTTCTGTGAGTGCCGCTCGTTCGCCGAGTCGTCGCGTCCCGGGGAGACGCGTCACGAGGTCGTATCGCGTCACGCCCAGCGCGAGACTCCCCGCGGTGGTGAGGAACGCGCCACCGATCAACACGTCGTTTACCAGCGGCGTCGACGGACGAGTCGTCTGGAACGCGAACACCAGGGCAACGATGGGCAACACGACGGTGACGCCCTGGGCGACCGACAGTCGGTCGTGTCGGTAGGTGGTGACGACGACAGCGATTACAAGTGCGAACACGAAGGTGACGAGCCCGAGCGAGAAGACCGATTGAACGGTCTGTATAGTCTGAACCGTCCCGTCGCTCACCGGGCCGTCCTCCAGGAGCAGGGCCGCGAGAATCAGGCCCGCGGACGTCGCCACGACGGTCGCTCCGGCGAGGATCCGCCGGCGGGTGACCTGCTGTCCCAGCCCGATGTATCGAGTCGCGAAAACCGTCCACGGCACGACGATCAGGAAGTAGCTGATCCAGCTCGCCTGGGAGGTGATGGATGTCCCCACCCCGAGGACCGCGTACGCGACACTGAAAACCGCGAAGGTCCCGGTGAGAACGACGTACGGCCGTGCGAGTCCCGTGTAAACCCCTCCCCGACGAAGGCGTCGGAAGACGGTCACTGTCACGAGCCCGGCGACGACGCCACTCACGGCTGGGGGACCGACCCTGAGAAGCGTCAGAGCGTCGAACTGAACCACCGTACCGGGAACGAGTGTGTCGGCCTGAAAGTTGTTGTGGATGTCACAGCACGGGTCGGCGTCAGTCTCCGCTCGACGACATCTCGTGTCTGGTCCTCACTGACCCTTTGCGACGCTATACCACTCGCCGTCCCAGCTGACGGTGTACTCGACGACGGCCTTGATGCCAGCGAGGCTGTACAGCGGCAACACCGCCGGCATCAGGACGTACCCGACGCCGAGGCCGTCGAGGCGACCGGAGGTACTGTCGTACAGGCGCAGCGACAGGGCCGACCCGACGAGCGTCAGCGCCGGCAGCAGCGCCCAGCCCGCAACGCCGTTGACGACGAGGACGGCCATCTTCGAGACCAGCGACAGCATGAACAGGTTACCCAGCACCGACCCGGCACAGATGACGGGCGAGAGCAGGTCGCGATAGCACCGCGGCGACGTGCAGTCACCGAGGAGCGAGTGAAACACCTGCGCGTAGCCCGTCATCCAGCGCTTGCGCTGGCCCCACCAGTCGGCCATCGTGTGTGCTGCCTCGATAGTCGAGGCATAGGAGAACTGTTCGACGACGTCGAGGTCGGCCTCGTAACAGTCGAACGCGAAAGCGTAGTCCTCGGTGAGCATCGCCGGGTCGTAGCCGTCGACGGCCTCGAACGCGTCGCGGCGCATGACGATCGTCCGACTCGCGGCCATCGTGAAGCCGGTGACTGCGGTGAGAAGCCGCTGACTGAGGTCGCCGAGCACGACCGACTCGTAGTAGGCGACCGTCTCGACGATCCCGTCCGATTCGGGAACCGTCCGCCCCTGAACGACGTCGCAGTCGTCGAGTTTCGCGACCGCGGTCGAGACGAACCGCGGGTCGACACGCTCGTCGGCGTCGAACACCGCCAGATACTCGCTGTCGGTCGTCTCGGCGGCGTAGTTGACCGCGCCGGCCTTGCTCCCCGGATATCGGGTGTTGACGAGCACGTCGACGCGTTCGTCACCTGCGTACTCCCGTGCGCGTTCGATCGAGGGTTCGTCGTCGGGTTCCGCCACGACGAGGACCCGGAGGTCCTCGTACCGACTCTCGAGCAGACTCTCGACGCTCCGGTGGAGCACTGCCGTGTCCTCGTGGACCGGGACGACGGCCGTGACCGTCTCACCTCTTACCGGGAATCGGTCTTCCTCGCCGACCGCGAGCTGTCCGAGCAACACGAGCCCGGAGAGACCGAACAGGCCCGAAAGAGTCAGACAGGCGAAAACCGCCTGGAGGACCACGATACTGCTCCCGCCCAGGACCGCCGGGAGAGAGACGACCATCGAGAGCCCGCCCTGGACGAACCCGACCGTGACGACAGCCGTGACCAGCAATGCGAACGCCCCGACGTCGAGCGCGTCGCGGGCGGTCGACGGGACCAGTCTGCGGAAGGTCGTCGTCGCACGATTCAGTGTCCGTTCGACAGAGGACCGCCGGAAGAGGCCTGACTGTGACATCGTCGTACCAGTACGGTATTCCGGAGACTCCCTGTATCGACAGGCTACTAATCTGAAGCCCTCGCGAGTGCCACTCTAGCTATGCAGAGACAGGGTCCAGTCCGCCGGTCCGATAGGTGATTCTGCTCGGGCGTGGGTGTCTCCGGGTCTGAAACACCGCACCGCCTTTAGTCACCTGCTTACCCGTATCATCAAGTGCATGTCGAAACTGAAAACAGGCGCCGTCGTCGCGGCCGTTGCGACTGTGGCTGTCGTCGCCGCCCGGGCGCTCAAGCACTGACCTGGCCCGCAGGCCCGGTCTCGTCGCACCGTGACGACCGAGTCGAGGTATCGTATGCTGACCGACCCCTGTGACACACGTTCTCTCCTGTTCGCACTTGCGACTCGTGTCCCACCGGACCACCAGGCGTCGTTTCTGCACTGCCGCACATTCTGTCCCCGCGACAGGACTCCCGCCCCCTGGAGATCGCGCCTGAACCGGTCGTCTGCCGTCACCGGGGCCGTTCATCCCGTTCTACGTGTTGGGCGCATCCAGCGTATCTACAGTCGCTAGCAGCCGTCACCGTCCGGGGAACGTCCGTCTAATACTGAAGGGACGAAGAGACGGAGCACCCACGACGGGTTCGTTACAACTCACCGTCAAATCGTACCGTAATCAGAAGTCGGATCCCCCTCAGGGTATCCCGTCAGCAAAACCGGTGAGACGAGTGAATCACCGCTTTTCGAACTCAAGGACGGACGTAGCAACTACGTCCTCGTGCTGACAACACCTCCGTATTCAGCAGCCAGAGTCGGACCGTATCGCGAACCGAACAGTAGATTCGCCGGGTCAAACGGGAGTCCCGTTCTCCGGAATCGACTGGTACGCTCGTCGAAACACGGTCGAACCGTCTGATTTATAAATCAGATGGGGTAGCCACTGCCGGGGGACCCGGTTGGGAGCGTTCTGTGCAGTGGTATTAATTGCGTTCGCGACAAGTGTGAACTGTTCGCATGAACGGGGACCGTGAGGGTTCTGAGCCTGAGCTACTGGTGGCAACAGGGGACCAGTCGTTCGGGAGAGCGGTCGTCGACGCGATCGAGAGAGCGGGGGTGGCGGCGAGCGCAGAACGCGTCGAACCAGGGACCGATGGTCTGACAGGACGCGACACCGGCGAGTTCGATGGCGCTATCGTGGACGGCGAGGTAGCCGAGCCGACAACTGTCGTCGAGCACCTCACCGAGAGGGCGGCGCTTCCGGTCGTCGTCCTGAGCGAGTCGTCCGGGACCGACGACACTGTCACCCGCGCTCTCGAGGCGGGAGCGACCGACGTCTTTCCACGGACGACAGCGCGCACGCAGTACCAACTCGCCATCGAGCGACTGGTCGCCGCCGACTCCTCGCGGGGCACCCGGCCAACAGCAGCGGGTGAAACCACCTACCAGCAGGCCTACGAGGCGCTGTTCGAGAAGATTTCGGAGGGGCTGGTCGTCCACGACCCGGAGACCGGCGTGATCGTCGACGTGAACGAGCGGTTCTGTGAGATGAACGGCTACGAGCGGTCGGAACTGCTCGGCGAGTCGATCGGTATGGTGCTGACGGATGCGGACGGCTACGGACCCGAAGCGGCCAAAGAGATGATCCAGCGGGCGCGCACGGAGGGACCACAGCGCTTCGAGTGGCGCAACCAGCACCGGGACGGCGAAACCTTTCCCGTCGAGGTGGACCTGACGGTGATCGAACTGGGCGACGCGGAACGAGTCCTCGCGAGCGTCCAGGACATCACCGAGCGCAAGCGCCGCGAGCAGGAGTACGAGCAGATCTTCGACGGGGTCAACGACCCGATAGCGGTGTTCGACCCCGACAGTGGCGAGATCATGGATGTCAACGAGCCGTACCACGACATGATCGGGTACGACGACCTGGAGACGATCAGGGGGCTGGGAATCGAGGGGCTGAGTGCAGGCGAGGAGTACACCGGGGAGCGTGGCGCGGAACTCATTCGGGAGGTGAGCGAGACCGGCGATCCGATGACGGTCGAGTGGGAAGCCGAGACGGCGAGCGGTGACCGGCGGTACCTGGACATTACGCTGTCGTCGGCAGTCATCCGGGGCGAGGACCGGGTGTTGACCATCCAGCGGGACGTGACCGAACGCAAGCGCCGCGAGCAGGAGTTCGAGCAGATTTTCAACGGAGTCAACGATGGGATCACGATCCACGACCCCGATACCGGTGAGATACTCGACGCCAACGAAACGTACCTCGATATCTTCGGGCACGACGATGTCGAAACGGTTCGGGAGCTCGGGATCGGGGGGCTCAGCGCTAC
The DNA here is from genome assembly GCF_051414055.1 of Halosimplex halobium. Classification (NCBI taxonomy): domain Archaea; kingdom Methanobacteriati; phylum Methanobacteriota; class Halobacteria; order Halobacteriales; family Haloarculaceae; genus Halosimplex; species Halosimplex halobium. The sequence goes on along the minus strand of NZ_JBLKNX010000011.1, from coordinate 41,670 downwards.
TGAAGAGGGGTATACCGAGGAGCGGGCACGAGCCCTGATCAACGATGTCGCGGTAAGCGAGGAGCCGAGAACCGTCGAGTGGCAAATCGAAACGATAGATGGCGAGCAGCGGTGGTTCGAATCGACAGTGGCACCTGCGGAGATTGCCGGTGAAAAACGGGTACTCGCCATGCAACGGGACGTTACAGAACGGAAGCGCCGTCAACGGGAGTTCGAACAGATCTTCAACGGTGTCCAGGACGCAATTGTCGTATTGGACCCGGACACAGTCGAGATTCTCGACGCCAACGAGGCGTTTCTGGACATGTTTGGCTACGAAGATATCGACGAGGTTCGCGAGCAGGGCGTCTCCGGCCTCAGCGTCACCGGAGAGGGATACACCGAACAGCGGGGCCGCGAGATCAACCAGCGCGTGGCGGAGAGCGGCCAGCCGGAGACGTTCGAATGGAAGAACGAAACCCGATCCGGCGAACGCATCTGGCTCGGAGTCAAGGTCGCACCGGCCGTCATCGGCGGTGAGCAGCGAACCATCGCGATCCACCGAGATATCACCGACCGCAAGCGCCGCGAACAGCGCCTGAAGGTGTTCAACCGGATTCTGCGCCACAACCTCCGCAACCAACTCGACGTAATCCAGAGCCACGCCGAAGAGTTGGCAGACACGACGACCGACGACCACGCAGAACGGATCGTCGCTGCTGTCGACGAACTGGCCGGGATCGGTCGACGCGCGCGGGACATCGACCGGATCCTGTCAAAGGACAATACGCTGGCGGATGTCGACGTCACCCAGACGCTGCGCGAGACCGTCGAGACGGTAGAACCAACGGGGAGCGACGTGTCGGTGACGACCGAACTTCCGGAAGAGACGCGCCTGCGGACCGACGAAGAAACGGTACGGATGGCGGTCGAGAGCGCGCTAGAGAACGCGTTCGAGCACGCAGCGTCGACCGTGGCTGTTGCGGTCGAGGACCGGCCCGACGAATGCGTTATCACGGTTGCCGACGACGGACCCGGTATTCCGGAGGACGAACTCATGCCGATCGAAGCACAGACCGAGACACGTCTCCAGCACGGGAGAGGCCTCGGCCTGTGGCAACTCCGGTGGTGTGTGGATAACCTCAACGGAGCGCTGTCGTTCGAGACTGAAGCGGGGACGACCGTCCGTATCACGGTACCCGGTCGACGCGAGTCGGGTCGCCCCGACTGATACTGCGACCGTTTTCAGGACGGGTATCAGACACCCCCGGCCCAGCGGATCTCATCGCGGAGACGGATTGTCACGTCGGTACAGAATCGCATTGACCTCCTCCCACCCCTAAACAGTAGTTGCTGAAGTAGCGATCACCATTTGTTTCAAAGTTATGACTCTGAATAGAAGAGTATATTCGCACCCACATATGAAACCACATATAAATCAACGAACTGGTGCAACGAGCAGATCGGGGGAACATCACCGAGAGAATGGTGTCAGAACTCTACATCAGCAACTACTGTGAAGGGGTGGGCTTTCGCCTTGCTACCGCTGTAATCACTATGACACCGGACCGGGTCGTCTCGAACAGTCCGTAACGCCTATTGTCTCAGTTTTCGGTACTTCTAGAGTGTCCGGCTATGGATCAAGGGTGCCAACGTAGTGTATATGACAGCGACGACGATACGCCGACCCATGTGCCGGCGGACCGGTCACGGTCGGCGGCACCGACGGATTACATGTTGGCTCCCCAGATGGAGGGCCGGTGATCTCGATGGGCAGTGACCCGGAAGCGTCCGGCCAGGACGGTCCGGCCACGGTCTCGATCGACGCGTTCCCGGACCCGGTCTTCGGATACGAACACCGCGAGGAGCGCCCAGTCATCACCCAATGGAACGACGCGTTCGAGCGGGCGTTCGCCGGCGTCTCGACCGGGACGCCCGTCCGCGACTGGCTTCTGACGGAGACGGACGCCGACGACAAGACGGTCGAGAGGATCTGCTCGGCACTCGACGACGAGGCCCCATTCGACTCGGCAGTCACCGTCGGGCGGACCGACGGCGGGACGACCACCACGGAAGAGTACCGCCTCAGAACGCTGGACGGGGCCGGCAGTGAGGGTGAGGGTGCCGAGGGATATCTGGTGGCGACAGCTACCGGGTCTCCCGAATCCTCGGGCGTGGAAGTCGACCGGATCGCGAGCATCATCAGCCACGACCTCCGGAATCCCCTCGACGTCGCCAACGCTCACCTCCGTGCTGCCCGGAACTCGGGCGACGAGGAGCACTTCGACCAGGTCGACCAGGCCCACGATCGGATGGAACGGATCGTCCGGGACGTACTGACGCTGGCCCGCGGCAAACACGTGCTCAACGTCACCCCCGAGGTAGACGTCGAGGCAGTGGCACGAGACGCGTGGGCGACCGTCGAGACTGGGCCGGCGTCGCTCGCGGTCGGCGACGACCTGCCGGAGACCGACGCCGACCCCGACCGCCTGCAACGGCTGTTCGAGAATCTGTTCAGAAACGCCGTCGAGCACGCCCAGGACCCGGAAGAGGAGAATACGACCGGTGTGGGCGGTCGCGACGAGTCGTCCGCCTCTCGCGGCGTGGAGGTCACTGTCGGTCGAACGGACGGCGGGTTCTTCGTGGCCGACGACGGCGTGGGGATCCCGACGGACGAACGCGAGCGCGTGTTCGAACCGGGCTACTCCGCGAGTGGGACGAACAACGGGACCGGGCTCGGACTGACGATCGTTGAGCGCATCGCCGAGGCACACGACTGGACGGTCTCGCTTGCGACCGGGTCGGCCGGCGGCGCGAGATTCGAGTTTCAGCCGTCCTCGGACGGCGACTGACCGCGTGTCGAGTGCACACGGACCAGACAATGACACTGGATGACCGACTGCAAGCGGCCCCGATAGGGGTCATCGAGACGAGCACCGACGGACGCGTCGTCGACGCAAACGAGGCCGCGGCGACGACGCTCGAAACGACGCCGGAGTCGCTTCGCGGAACCGATATCCGAGATGAATTTCCGAAGTCGGCCGCCGGTACGCTCCGGGCGGCGTTCGCCGGGGATTCCGTGACCGCCCGCTCCTTCGAGGAATACTACCCCCGGATCGACCGCTGGCTGAGTGTCGACGTTCGCGTCGGCGAGACCGCCCTCGTGTACATCCGCGACCGGACCGAGCGAAGAGAGGACGCGGAGCGCGTCGAACGGCTGGAACGGCGACTCGAACGGGTACAGGACATAAACGGACTGGTCGCGGCGGTGTTGCGGCGGGTCATCGACGCGTCCGACCGGACGGCAGTGGGCCAGACCGTCTGCGAGCGACTGGGCGGGACCGACCGCTACCGGTTCGCGTGGGTCGGCGAACGGGATTTCCCGGACGACAACCTCCGGACGCTCGCCGCCGCCGGCGACGCACCGGATCTGCGAACCCAGATCGGCGATGCGCTCGAAGCGGAGGGGACACTCCCCGAACAGACAGCGCTCGAAACCGGAGAGACGCAGGTCGTCGCGACGATCGCCGAGGACGAGACTGCCCCGCGCGGCGTCCGGCGGGCAGCGTTCGGCCACGGCCTCCAGTCGTGTCTCGCGGTCCCGCTCGCCTACCGGGGCACGACCTACGGCGTGGTCTCGGTGTACTCGGGGCGCGAAGACGGGTTCAGCGACGGGGAACGTGCCGGACTGGAGACGCTCGGTCGCGTCGCTGGCTTCGCGATACGGGCGCTCCGACAGGAGGACCTCCTGGTCGCCGACACCCTCACCGAAGTGACCATCGACGTCGGCGACGAGTCCGTGCCGCTAGTCCGGGCGGCCCGCGAGGCCGGATGCCCGATTGCACTGGACGGCGCTGTCCCCCGCGGTGACGGCGCCGTCGTCTGCTATCTCGACACTGGGCTGGCGGGTGACGATACTGGCGCGACTTCAGGGGGGTCCGATGGTACGGTTTCGGAACTCGAAGACGTGCTGGCCGACGACGAGGCAGTGACCGACGTACGCCGGATCGAGGACGAGGGGAGTCCGCAGTTACAGGCCACGCTCGACGGCGAGACGCCGGTCACCACGCTCGTCGCCTGGGGAGCAACCGTGATAAGTGCCGAGTATACCGCCGACTCCGGTCGACTCGTCGCCGAGGCACCGCCCGACGGGGACGTTCGGCGACTGGTCGAGGCCGTCGACGCGACGGCCGCGGAGACGGACCTCGTGTCCAAAGCGGAGACGTCGCGGACGTCCGACTCCTCCGAGGCGTTCCGGAGCGACCTCGACGAACGTCTGACCGACAGGCAACGGACGGTGTTGCGGACCGCACACCTGTCAGGGTACTTCGCCTCGCCGCGCGGGAGCACGTCCGAAGAGGTGGCGGAGACGCTCGATATCGCCGGTTCGACGTTGTTGTATCACCTCCGACGGGCCGAACAGGAACTCGTCAGCGCGTACTTCGAAACCGACCGTGAATCGCCTCCCACAGACGGCTGAGGTCAGTACTCGTTGCGGTCGATCCCGTCGAACGACGACAGCATCTCCTCCGCCTCGGGCAGGAGCGACCGGACCCGTTCCTCGACGACCGAGAGACGGGCTTCGATGTCGGCAAGTTTCCCATCGTCTTCGACGTCCTCCGCTGGCAACTGCGCGGTGACGACCGCCCGGGTCGACTCGATGCGAAAGTACTCGCCCAGCAGTTCATACGCGAGCACCTGACACTGCTGATCGACGGCGGCGATAACGTCCGTCCGGTCGACCGGCTTCGAGAGGTAGTCGTCAAAGGGCATGTCGAGGACGTCCAGGTCGGGGTCGATGGCCGTCACCATGATCACCCGTGTTTCGAGTTCGCGCTCCCGGATGCGCTCTAGCACTTCGTCGCCGGACATCCCCGGCATGTGCCGGTCGAGGAGGACCACGTCGGGGACGCGCCCGTCGCCGACGGTGTCCAGTGCCGCCTCGCCGCTGTACGCGACGGTCACCTCCGCGACATCTTCGAGGCGCAGTGCGTACGCGTCCGCGACCGTCTTCTCGTCGTCGACCATCAGAACACGCGGTTCCGACACACGCATCCCATCGCTCATGTCGTCTAAACATTGTGGCGCGCACCTACTAATATCCCGGTCGATCGCTATCCCGCCGCGTCCAAGAGCCCAGTGACGATTGAGATTCCACTGAACGTGAAAAACAGGCAGATAGCACAGATTCGCAGTATTCCGGCCGACCAGAGACGAGGCGTCGGCAGCCTCTCGGCCGTGCCCATCGCGACGAAACCGCCACCGAGGAGTGCGAACCGCGGGTCGAGCCACGAGCCCGAAAACACGACACTCCCGGTCACGAGTCCGACCATCAGCAGGCCAGACGCCGTGGCCACCAGCGCCCATCGACCGCCGGCCGGTTCCCGGAACAGGTTAGCCGTGATAGAGATGCAAGCGCATACCTCCGCCTTTAGGCGGAGGTCGAGCGACACTCGGCCCGTTTGTCGATGGAGTTAAGCCCGTGGCCCCTGTCAACACGGATGCTACGGAGTCGGTGAGATGCCGTCCCCGAACCACAAGGGGTGGCGAACCGGCGGTGGTTCGCACGGCGATGACACGGACTCCGATGGGGCCTCATTGACCGGGCCACAGCCCTACGAGGGAGACAAACGAGAGTTCCCCCGGTGTGTCGCCGGTTCCCTCCGAGTGCGGGTTGGAACCGAAGGATGTCAACCGCCCGAATCCGATGGCCGGATTCCTCCGCCTTCAGGCGGAGGAGGAGGTCAATTATGAAATGGCCGTAGCAGACCTTCGAAGCCAGAAGACTGTCGATGACGGAAAGCTATAGTAGCTCTTGAAAGACATCGCACATCTGATCGCATGATTACGTGCGATCGAGTGTACAGACGCTTTCAAGAGCTACTATAGTCTCGCACATCCCACCGCGAGAGCGCTCGCTCCCGGAGGACGAGCAGTCCGGGGAGCATGACCACGACGGCGACGAAGGCGAACAGAATCGCCATGCCTGTGACAATGCCAAAGCGTTGCAGCGGGGGCGAGAGCGCAAAGGCGAGAACGCCGAAGGCGGCAGCGGTCGTGGCGGCACTGGCAAGCAAGGTCCCACCGGTGCCGGTAATCATCCGCCGGACTGCCGTCGTGAGCCGGTCGCGTTTCTCGCGCTCGTCGACGAAGCGCTCGCCAGCGTGGATGCTGTAGTCGACGCCCAGCCCGATGGCGAGGCTGGTGATGACGGCCGTTTCGCTGTTGAAAGCGATACCGAACAGCGACATCGCGCCCAGCAACCACGCCAGTGAGACCACGACCGGGAGGAGGACCACCGCGCCCAGCGATAACGACCGGTAGCGTGCCCAGAACAGTCCCGTCAGAAAGAGGAGGATGACGACGAGCGTCACGGCGAAGGCCTCGACCAGCGTCTCAAGCAGGGCGTCCTGGATGACGGCAGTCGTGACCGTCCCGCCGGTCGCAACCGCGCTGATACCGGTCGCGTCGGCTTCGATTCGGTCGGCGTACGCGCGGGTATCGGTTGCGATGGTCTGTGCCGATTCGCTACTCCGGACCGAGATGAGGAGTCGTGCGGAGGTGACGGTGCCGTTGTCGGCGCGACTGAGCACCTGGCTGGCGGCCTGCTGGTCGGTCGCAAACAGCGCGCTGTACACTGACGAGACGTTCGAATCGGGCAGCCCGTCACCGTCCGTGTCGTGGCTTGCGACCAGCGTGGCAAAGGTCTCGTTGTCGGCCGCAACGTCCCGAATCACCGTGTGTGGCCCGTCGACCGCCGCTCGTCCGTCGGGGCGAAGTTGGACGGAACTGCTCGATTGGACACCCTCTCCCGCGTCATCAAGTGCCTGCAGGACTATGGGGTCGGAAACAGTGCCGCGTATCAGTATCTGGGACTGACCGCCCTCTCCCCGAAGCTGAAAGTTGTTGCTGAGATAGTCAAAATCCTCGGCGATAGTGTAGGTATCCGGAGCCAGCCCACCCGGCAGGTATTCAGTCCAGTCGGGCGCGTCCTGCGGGAGGAAATCGGCCTGATTGAACTCCGTGTCGATGCCCGTCGCGCCGTAGGCACCCGCCGAGGCCAGGAGGAGCGCGACAACAACGATAGCGACCGGCGCGCGGGTCGTGAATGCGGCGAGGCGTTCCAGTGCCGCGTTTGCCCGCCCGGTTTCGACACCGAAAGCGGGTTTCCGTCGGCTTCGACCCAGCCTGTTCTCGACGAACCCGTCGACCTCGATTTTCAGCGCCGGGAGGAAGACGCCGAAGGCGAGGAACGTGGCGAGGATGCCACCGGCACTGAGGACTGCGAAGTCCTGGATCGCCGGGAGCGGACTGACGACGTTCGAGAGGAACCCGACGGCCGTCGAGACGGTCGCAGCGACCAGTGCCAGCACGACGCTCCCGACCCCCAGGGTCATCGCGGTGCGGATAGAGCGGTCAGGCGTCTCCTCACTGTCCCCGTCGAGTGCCCCTTCGCGGGCCTCACGATATCGCATCACGACGTGGAGCGCGTAGTCGATACTCAGGCCAATGAGCAGGAAGGGTACGGCGATGAGGATGACGTTCATCGGGATAGCGAGCCACCCCATGAGACCGGCGAGCCACGCCAGCACGATACCGATACCCACGAATGCGAGCAGGATATCGAGCAAGTCTCGATACGTGATACCGAGAACGAGCACGATGAGTACGAGTGCAAAGGGCGTGATGATGGCAAAACTGTCGCCGGTCGCTCGTGAGGAAGCGTCGTCCTGAATCCCCTGTCCGAACACGAATGCGTCGTCGAACCGGTCCTGTGCCAGCCGATCGATGGCCACCTGTGCGTCGTACGCGGCCTGCGGGTTCTCGTCTTCCCCGCTGTTGTCAGCCTGTGCTACGAGGGTTAACCGTGCCGAGGCAGTCGTCGACCCCGGATCGTAGCTTCGGGGGAGGAAGTTGTAGGGGTCCTGCTGGCCAAGCGCGTTGCTCTCCGGGTCGAGAAGCTCGGCGAGTAGCTGTTCGACCGCCGCATCGTCCCGTGATTCGAGCGCGTCGATTTGCGCCGACAGCGACGGCTGGCTAGTCGGTGGCTGTCGTGTGTCCTCGGCAACGGCTGCCGTCGCAACGATATTCTCGATGCCGATGAATCCCGGCGCTGCCAGCGTCGCGTTCAGCGTCCCGTTTTCGCGTATCTCCTGCTGGAGATACAGACCCTCGAGCAGTGAATCCCGGGTCAGCACGTCGCCGCTCTTGTTGCGGACGACCAGTTGGGCAGCGACGCCTTCGTCACCCCCGTAGTTTTCGCGCACAAAATCCTGTGCGTCGGTCTCCTCGGAATCGACTCCGAACCCGCCGATATCCTGCTCGCCCGCCCCCCCAAGCGCAGTTCCCGCCGCGACGACCGCTGTGAGTGCCACCATCGTAATGATGACGAGTTTGCTGTGTGTCACAATCCGTTCTGCGTACCAGCGCGAACGCGTTCCGGCCATGTTCAGCTCTCACTTCTCTCACGAGATGGCACTCGCCCGGTGGGGGACCGCTCTCTGAGCTTGGTTCCATCCATCTGTGAACCCTTATTATCCAATCCCCACTCTCCCGGAGATATTAAGTGTTTGTAGATATCTACTATATTTACTTCTATTCTCGACAGCCAGCGTCATCGGACCGGAGGCCAATAATGAAAGCAGGTCGCAAGCGACTACAGAGGGACAATGAGTGAGCGCGAGGCGGTCGAAGCGTTGCGAACGCTGGGGCTCTCCAACTACGAGGCGCAGGTGTTCGTCGCCCTCCAGCAACTCGGAAGCGGAACCGCACAGGAGGTGAGCGAACTCTCGGAGGTGCCCCGGTCGCAGGTGTACGGTGCGGCCGACGATCTGGCAGAGCGGGGTCTTGTCGAAATCGTCCGGTCGTCACCGAAGGCGTACCGTCCGGTCGAGCTATCGACGGCGCGTGCGCTCCTGACCGAACGCCTCGAACGGGAGAAGTCACGGGCGTTTGATTGTCTTGAATCCATACGTGCGACCGAGACCGACCGTGTGGACGGACAGGATGTCTCGATGCTCCGCGGCCGACAGCCCATCGACGAACGTATCACAGAAATAATACTATCGGCCGACCACACCGTCGTCTTCGTTTCGCCGACGGCAGGGGCGACGACCGACGCCATCGCGGATGCGCTCCGTGATATAGGGACCGACGGGGCTGACGTGACCGTCGTGACCGCCGATCGGTCACTCGATGACCGCTTCACTGGCGACCCTGTGAACGTCTTCGTCATGTCCGAGGACAACCCCGCGGATTTTGCCGGACGGGCGCTGATGATTGACGACCGTACGGTATTACTCGCCGCCGAAACCGATAACGCGCCCGTCCAGGAGGAAGCCCTCTGGACCGGCGACTCCAGTATCGGCCGTATCCTGGCAGCCTTCATGCGCTCGGGCATGGAATCCGGCCGCGACCGACACCGGAAGTGACGTTCTGAACTCGACCGAAACGGATACTGATGTCCTTGAGGCCGTCGAGGCCGTGTGATACCGACGACTTGCGGAGCGGTCCCGAGTGAACCGAGGAACTGCCTACGACAGCGCTTCGAGCGAGACTCGTCCGTCGTCGACATCGACCGTCAGTCGGTCGCTCCCGTCACCGATGCGTCCGCGAAACTCGTTCCCGGCGGACTCGACCTCGTCGAACACGTCGCCGTCGAGTTGTACTGTCCCATCGTTCTGAGTACAGACGACTGTGGCGTCGAGCGACGGCGACAGCCGAACCGTCACGTCACCGTCGTCCGCTCTGACGACCGAGTCGTCGGCGACCCTGTCGACAGAGAGGTCTAGGTCCCCGTCGTCTACCCGGACCTCACCGAGCGTTGCCGGTTCGTTCATCGTGACCGCACCGTCGTCCAGTTCGGCGCTGAACCTGTCTACCTGAGCGACCGTGACGTCTCCGTCGTCACCATCGACGCTGAGTTCGCCCTCGAGCGGGCCGATGTCGGCGTCCCCGTCGTCTATCGAGAGTGCGAGTTCTCCAGAGACGTTCCTCACGGTGGCGTCGCCGTCGTCCACGTCGAGTTCGGTCACCCGGACGCCCGTCGGAACTCGTACCGTGAGCGATTCGAGCCCGCCGCCCCCAACGCCGACGATGGGGCCGGTGGAGCGCTCTTCGCTGATGTCGAGTCGTCCGTTCGTCACCTCTCTCACGACCTCGATGTCGCTCAACTCTGTCTGTCCGACAGCGTACTTCGTCGCCTCGATCCGAACGTCTTCGCCGTCCCAGGCTTCGACCGTCGTCTCACCGTCGTCGCTGTTTACCGCGACGGTCTCGACATCGGCGCTCACATCGTACTGGACGTCAGTCGTCTCTCGCTCGGTGTCGCCGAATCCCGCACAGCCCGCGAGCGCGACGGCGCCACCGAGGCCGACGCCTGTGAGAACCTGTCGGCGTGACACGTCGGGTCCGGTGTGTGACTCTTCGTCGGCAGTCCGGTCAGACTGGCTCATACCTGCCCGTTATCGGAGCCATAAGAAAGAACGTGAATCACAGTCTCAACGCCAGAAACTGTCTGTCTGAATATATTTTGTCCCGCGGTGAGCGCCGCCGCCGGCTCTTGTGGGGCGAGTGAGGTGTTACGTCGATGCCACCGATGCCCCCGAGTGGGTCACAGATTACTCAACCAGTTCGATACCTACCTGGGGTCGGCTGGACTGGAAAACGGAGGGCGCAGGGATGTCACAGGGCGGGTGGCCGGATACTCGGCCGCCTCCAGCCACGGGCGGGCAGGATGGGTGGAATCGGCGGGCAGGGGGTGGTGGGAGTGTCGGATACTTTTCGAGGGCCGCCTCCGACCGGCGGCTACGTACACATACTGGCGGCTGGATAGTGACATCCTCACCCGCCGTGAACGGCGGGGCTTCCTACAAGGGAAGTCTCGCTACCCGAGGAGGTTTCGGAACTGTACGCCGAGAGGGTCGTCTGTCGGGGTTCCCGACTCGCCTCCCGGTGTCCCATGGTGCTGTCACAAGCACTCCCGTCCCGTGGGAAGTCATCGCCTGCCGGTTTCAGCGGCAGGCTCTCTCCCCACGGGTCGAGGCGGTCAGCGATGTTGACCGCCGCGTTCAAATCGGCGTGGTACTCCGTGACCCAACAGCCCTCGTTGGTACACCGGAACTCGTCGCCGTCGCGGTGCCCGACGTGCCCGCACGCGTGGCACGTCTGCGACGTGTAGGCCGCTGTGACGTACTCAACGGGAACCCCGGCCTCGAGGGCTTTGTCCTCGATACGGCCCTGCAAACGGGCGAACGCCCACGCATGGAGGCGGCGGTTCATCCACTTTCCGTAGGCCAGCGACTCGCGGATGTAGGTCAAATCTTCGAGGACGATTACCGGGTCCTCGAACTGCCGGGCGTACTCGACGGCCTGCCGAGACGCCTTCTCGACAATATCCGTGAGTGCGTGCTGGTAGTGAGTGAACCGCTCGTCAACCCGCCACTCGGCGGCCCCGCGCTCTTGCAGGCGCTTCAGGGTCGTGTGCATCTCTTTGCGGAGGTGTCGCGCCCGCCCGCCGTCAACGAACAGCGGGTCAACCGGAGCACCCTGCTCGACGGCACAGCCGACGAGCAACGACGACTCGCCCACGTCGAAGCCGACCGGCGTGGGGTCGTCGGGCGTGTCCGGGTGCTCAATCTCGTACTCGACGGTGACGTGCAACGTCCATGAGGAACGGTGCTGTCGCAGGCGGAACTCGCCCACGGTCACGTCACCGTCGTACAGTCGGTCCCACAACTCCCGCTGGTCAGGGTTGATTCGCAACGGAATCCAGAACGAGGTGCCACGCCCGGCCTGTGGCACCCGCCAGCAGAACTCGTGGGCGCGGTCGGGCGAGTGGTCGAGATGCCATCCTCGGTTCGTGAACCGAACGGGGTGGTCCTCGGCCAGTTCCTCGGCGTCGTAGGTGCGCCGGAGTTGCGGGACGTACTGTTTGAGCGCGTCCTTCGCATACGAGGACAGGTCGTAGTCGGTCACGATGTCGTTGACCGCCGTCTGCGTGTCGGCCCCAGACGCGAAGGCGTCACGGAGCGCACGGCGGTAAGTCGCCTCAGTACGCCGAAGCCGTCGCTCTTTGTGCGCCGTGGGTGGCGCGAGCGTGGCTTCGAGTGTCTTGGTGGCGGTCGTCGTGGCCGACATTCGACAGTCGAACAAACACACTCAACACACTTAAGAATCATGTTGACTACATACAAACGTGAGCAAAGAGATTCGCTTCGAGGTGGCAGACGACCAGTTCGAGCGACTGAAAGCGGTAAAAGACCGGCGCGGCTACACTTGGAAGGGCCTCATGCTGGAAGGTGTGGACGCGCTCGACACCGACGACAGAGACGTGTAGGACAGACGGCCAGCAACAGTCGTGGTGGTCGTACAGGGCGGCAGACGCGATTCCTCCGCGCCGTGAACGGCGCGGTTTCCTCGCTACTCCAAAGATGAACCGCCGGTTGCACAAACTTCCGTTCCACAAGTTCGAGACATTCGTGTCGTACAAGGCGACGTGGCGAGAGATTCCGACAGATACGGTGGATGCGTACTACAACTCGAAGACGTGTTCGTGTTGTGGTGAGCATGGCAGTCGGCAGGGACGCCGGTTCCGCTGTACGAACGACGAGTGTGACGTGGTGCAAGACCACGCCGACCGGAACGCATCGGTGAACATCGCGTGGCTCGAGAAGGCGAAACTCGACGGCAACAAATCGAATTACCGGACTCACAAAACCCAGCCGCAGGTTCGGTTGGTGCGTCTGTCCGGGTCGGGGCGCGTAAGCCGCCCAACCTCATCCCGCTCGCTTGCCGAGCAGGGAGTGCTAGCGCACGGCTGAGGGAATTACAAAAGCCTCGGGCCACCGCGCCCGAGGCTGTTTACCTATTCTGGAACACACGGACACCCCGAATCAACACTCCCAAACCAAATAGCGCGACTATGCCTTGAGCCGCAAGCGGTTCGATTAGCAGCGCAGCACCCAAGATACCGATGCTGGCCAAAATCAAACCAAGTGCGCCGTACCCTTTGATCGGTTTGTTCATGTGACAAATTTGTAGTTTCTCATATCGGAGTGTCGTTTATACATCTCACAGCTCCGTATGGTCTCCGCGTACGAATCACAACTGGCTGTTTTTCGCCCAGTCTCATAACTCGTCGCACAAAGTTTCGCTCTCTGAGATTGCGCTGTGGAACGTCCGCTATGACATCGATGACGCCGGTAGTGACTGTGGTTTTCGGACGCACAGTCGTTCGAAGGCGAAAGCAGGAAACGGGCTTTCCGGGCGAAGCCGTCGTGCAGCGAACAGCAGGCGGGAGTCACCCGATCTGGGCGTCGCGGAAACGGAGATACCCGGCCGTGACGGGGACGAACAGCCAGGCCAGTAGGACGAGAATCGGTAGCCAGACCGATGCGAACGGGTCGGTTCCGAAGAACTGCCCCTCGACGGTGGCCCGGTAGGCGGCGTTCGCGGCGCGGTTGGGCGGGAACAGTCCGACCAACTGTAACCACGCCGGTTCGCTGCCGGCTGCTATCAGTCCCAGTTCGACGGCACCGTACTGGATGGCGGTCTGGATAAGGTTCCACAGCGCGACCAGGATCATGTAGGCACCGACGGCGACGGCGGTGGCACGACTGTCGCTCGCACTACCGGCTGAGATGCCGACGCCGAGAGCGACGAACGCCACACTCATGAGGCCGAGAAAACCAATAAATGAGGCCAGTGAGCTGAACGACCCGCCCAGAATCGTGAGGACGACGAGGCCCGTCGCGAGCCCACCGACGAGGGTGGCCACGAGCATCAGGGCCGTCCGGCCGATCAACTTCCCGAGGAGAACGTCTCGGCGCGACGGCGGCAAGCTCAACAACATCCGGAGCGAACCCGACTCGCGCTCGGCGGTGATTGCCCCCTTGGCGAGGATAAGCGCGACGATGGGAAGCATCGTCACGGCGAGCTGGAACGAGAGTGCGAACACCTCACGGGCTGCCATGCCGCTGGTGGCTGCGAGCAATCCCGTGATCCCGGCCGTCGACAGCAGGACGATCCCGGTGACAACCCACAGCATCTTCGACCGGCCGGCGTCAGCCAGGTCCTTCCGGGCGATGGTGCGGACGCTCATCACGCGACACCTCCCGGGACGACCGATTCGGGCTGACTGTCCGTGGTGTCTTCACCGGTATAACTGGCGAACAGGTCCTCGAGCGATGATTCCTCGATGCGCACGTCGGTGACCGTCGTTATCTCGCGGACCCGGTCGATGAAGCGGAGTTTGGCCGCCGGTTCGAGACAGGTTCCCCGGACGGATCCATCAGCCACCTCGATCTCGCGGACGTTCGGGAGGTCACCCAGGTCGCGCTCCGGGGTGCGGTCTACGTCGAGTGTCACCTCGGCCCCGGTGTCGAGTTGCTGTCTGAGCCGGTCGATACTGTCGACGGCGACGAGCGCTCCCTCGTTCATGATACCGACCCGGTCGGCGACGGCTTCGACCTGTTCGAGAATGTGACTCGAAAAGAACACCGTCACGCCGCGCTCGTTTTCCGTACGGATGATATTTCTGAGTTCCCGGGCCCCGTTCGGGTCGAGACCGCTGGTCGGTTCGTCGAGGATGAGCAGGTCGGGATCCCCGACCAGCGCCATCGCCAGGGCGAGTCGCTGGCCCATCCCCGTCGAGTACTCTCCCGCTGGCCGGTTCGCGTCTTCGCGGGAGAGTCCGACCCTGTCGAGTAGCTCGTCCGGGTCGTCGTCAGCGTCCTTCAGTTCGGCCGCGAGTTCCACGTGTCGCCGACCGCTCAGTCTGTCGTACAGTCCGTAGTTCTCGGGAACGACGCCGATCCGGTTGTGGAGCGTCTCGCGGTCCTCCGAGACGTCCAGTCCGAGCATTGAGGCCGTTCCACTCGTCGGTTTCACGAAATCCAAAAGCACGTTGATGGTCGTGGACTTTCCGGCTCCGTTCGGGCCCAAAAAGCCGAATATCTCGCCCGATTCGACGGTCAGGTCAACGCTATCGACAGCGGTCACGTCACCGAATCGTTTGCTCAATCCCTTCGTTTCGATCGCTGGGTGCGTCATCGTAACGCCTTCACCGACGACCGGAGATACATTAAACCGATAATCAGTGTCTCCGGGTCTGAAACGCTGCTCTCACACTCGAACCTGACGGCACTGGACGCTCCGGTGAACCACGTGACGTCACTTACCTCGGCAACCGAACCGGGATTCCGACAGCTGTCACCGTGGCGTCGAACATGCACACTCCGGCCGCCACAGCGCATCGCGGGACGGTTGGAATCCGGCAGCGAAACGCGTGTCTCACTGCTGACTGGAAGCGTTCCTCGTCCGTGTCTTGTCCCCGCCGTCACTGCATGTCGGACACGTCGACGAGGAGGTCTGCGTCCGCGGTGATCCAAGCGGTCGTCGCTTCGTCTTCGTTGGGGCGCCACGCGAACGTGACGGTCCCCGAGTCCGGGTCGGGTATCACCTCGACGCTGGGGTGATCCCGGAGGGCACCCTGGGTCGAAGGGCTATCAATCCACGGGACAGTCCTGTCGGGGTCGCTACCATCGGGCATATTTGCAACGGGGGACGGTGAGATCATATAAAGGGTCACAGGATTGCAGGCTCAGCAACCGGGCACACGCCCACAATCGCGTCGACCCCCTTGCAGTTACGCCCTGTAACAGCGAGTCGATCCCAACCGGGGGAAACGGAAACACATCGAAGTGCACCCGAGAAGGCGATCTCGAAGCGGGCTCCGAACGGGTATGCGGACGCAGACAGGTCCCGTGCCGGGCGATTACTCGCCAACTTCGAGACTGACTCCATCGGAGTGGAACATGAGTTGCATCCGGTCGACGACCACGGAGAATTGCTTCCGATGGTGGCCCTGCGGGTCGACCACCATCGAACTCTGGATGACGCCGGCGGATTCGAGTCTGTTCAGCCGGCGATAGACGGTCGCACGGGACATATCTAGCCGGTCGGAGAGCGCCCGCGCCGAGAGCGAATCGTCGGCGAGCAGGTTCAGCATCTCTCGGGCGTAGTCGTCGCTCAACAGCGATAGGACTTCGCTCGTGTCGACTGTCCGTTGATCGGTACTCCCGGGGCCGGTGGCACCGACCTCGGACCGCTGGAACGCGTGGGCCGAATCTGACTGTGACATCGTTATGTCTACGATGTAACGGACATCCCCTGTAGCCAGATGCTTCTATTTCGCACGGCCTGGAACAGAGGAGTCTAGCTATCGGCATGGGACCTATAGTATCCGGTAGAATTATTTACTCAGAGTACGTTGCAACTACTAGTGGATCATCTCGACGAGATCTCCGTCGAGGAACTGCAAGACACCCTCGACAACGTGGACGGAAAGAAACCGACACAACGGCTCTTAGCGGCAATTGCGTACAAAAACGGTGTTTCGCAGACTGAACTAGCCGAGTGGTACGACGTTCAACGACGAACGATCTACAGCTGGCTCAAGCGACTCGACACCGACGAGTCGCTTGAGCAAGCCGTCTCTGATGCTCATCGATCCGGAAGAAAACGAAAGCTCTCAGAAACACAGCAAGAAGAGTTCGAACAAACCGTCAACGAGCCTCCTGAAGCGGTCGGGATCGACGCGCCGGCGTGGACGCCGGCGCTCGCCCAAGAATACCTCGAAGAAACGTACGGCGTCGAGTACTCGGTCCCGAGTTGTCGGCGGTTGCTCAAAGAAGCTGGACTCAGTTATCAAAAACCACGTCGAACAGCCGCCGAAGCCGAAGAATCTGACCAAGAGGAGTTCCACGACGAGATCAAAAAAAGCGGCGGGAAATGGACGCCACAGTAGTCTGTATCGACCAAACCAAGAAATCTGTGCAGGTCGAGCCGCGTGCCGCGTGGTTTCCGCGCGGCACGCGGCCGAGCGTCGAACTGTCTGGTCAACGCGACTGGACGTGTCTGCTCGGCGCGATCACCGAAGATGGTGACTGCTTTTTCTCACGATTCACCGAGTACGTTACCGCCGATCACGCAAAACATTTCATTCTCGCGTTATGCGAAGAATTCGAAGAAGACTTGATCGTCGTGCTAGACGGAGCGCCGTACTTCCAGGCGTCGGCCGTCACGGACCTGGCGGCCCGTGACGACCTCGCCTTCGTCACGTTGCCGGCGTATTCGCCGGAACTCAATCCTGTCGAAGAGTGCTGGCGACAACTCCAAGATGCTCTCAGCAACCGGTTCTTCGACTCGCTTGAGCAACTGACCACCGCGATCGATACCGCTCTCGACCAACTGTCGCTCCCAAAAGTGAGTAATTACTTCTGACGAATACTATATCCACAACCATCTTCTGACAGCGAGGTAATCCCGGCGTTCACGCCGGGCGGGAATCGCGTAAGCTCTGTGTCGCAACCCACCGGCTACACGGCTGCCGACTCCCAGATGATGTTCTACTACATGAATGATTTTTATACTTGCCCAAACTCATATGGCAACTGTGGAGCTTCGTCGGACTGCCGTCGTGAAACTCGACGTAGACGACGACGCTCACCACCTTCTCCAAGAGACGATAGGCCGCTTCAAACAGGCCGCTCAGATAGTTGCAGACGACGGCTGGAACGGCACAGAAGACGGCTACATCGTCACGTCGAAATCCAAACTTCACGACCGTACCTACGAGGAAGTACGCGAAGCGACCGACGAACTCAACGCAGACCTCGTGTGTGCGGCCCGGAACCGAGCTGCTGACGCACTCGATTCTTGTGCCGAGAAACGAAAAGACGGGGAAAACCCCTCGAAGCCACAGTTCACGTCGGATTCGGTCGTCTACAACCTGAACGCGATCACCTACTACGACGACTACACCACGCTTGCCACTGTGGACGGACGTATCGAAGCCGAGTACGCCCTGCCAAACGAAGACGTACCACCGACGACGTACTTCTCTGCGGAGTGGGAGAAACACGAAGCCACGTTGCATCACCGTGACGGCGACTACTACCTCCACATCGCTGTCGTGAAAGAGACGGAGAAAGAGCCGGAAGATGCCGAGAACGGAACGGTTCTCGGCGTAGACTTGAATGTGGATGGACACCTTGCCGTCACTTCGAGTGGCGCGTTCATCGGCAACGCCGACTACCTCAACCACAAACGCCGAGAATACGAAAAGCGGCGTGGGCAGATGCAACAGGCCGGAACGCGGTCGGCCCACTTGACGATGCAATCACTCGGCGGGCGATTCGCCCGCTGGAGCGAAGACTACCTGCATCGCGTCTCGAAGGCACTCGTGCAAGAGGCTCTTGCCCACGACTGTACGCACATCGCGTTCGAGAAGCTGAAACATATCCGCAAACGCATCTCGAACGCGAGCAAGTTTCAACAGTGGGCGTTCCGCCGCATCCAAGAGTACACCGAGTACAAAGCCGCCGAGTACGGGATTGCGGTCCAGAAAGTCACGCCACAGTACACCAGTCAACGGTGCAGCCACGTTGACTGTAGCTTCACCCACGAGGACAACAGAGACGGCGACGAGTTCTGTTGTCTTAAATGCGGGCGTGAGTCCCACGCCGACTACAACGCTGCGAAGAACATTGCTCGAAAACTACTCCAGAACTGGCACAAGTCTGGTTCTGGAGGGGCAACCAGTCACCTTGCCCTGAAGTCGGGGACGCTGAACGTGAACGGCACTTTCACGCCTACCACGGTCTAGTGGTCAGAACGGGAGTCCACCGACAAGCTCCGCCGTTCATGGCGGAGAAGGTGACTTTGAGGATCCTGCCCGGGCGTTCGTCGCTGTAACCGAAGTGGATCGGTCGGCCAGGTGGCATCTCGTGGATAGTCGCTGTTTCGCCCACCAGACCCACAACCTGAAACGGTCGAAGGTTCTGTTTCGCGTGGTGAAGTCCTGTACCTCGTATTCTATCCAGAGATTCCAGACTATCGCCCACGTATTTCACCCGACTTTCAGTTTCGCGGAATCGATGCTCCTCTCGCGTCGGAAACGGTGAACGACGTCTGAAGTGTTCGTGCCGTCTGGTGCCCCCCGGACTGTCGACCCTCAACGGGGTACCGGTCCCCGGTGACGATTCGCGCTCGGGGCACCTCGCAGACAGTCCCCGGTGGGAGACAGACGGGACCGTCACGTTGGGTCCGAGACCGGCGTTTTTTACCGAGTGCCGGGGAACAGTGTAGCGATGGTCTCCACCGTCGACGGCCTCATCGCTGTCGGAATACTCGCGGGCGGCGCACTCTGCTGGTTCGGCTATCGGGCCTATGCCCTCTCGGAGCGACTGGGTCGGCAGTCGTTCATCGCGTTCACGACGATACTCGGGACGGGATGTATCATCGCCGGCGTCAGCGGCCTCGCGCCGTCATTGTTTCCGGTCGATGCGGTGGGCTCGTCGTGGGCACAGCTCCCCTTTCTGTTCTGGCTTCTCGCGACGTTGCCCTGGTTCGTGTTCGCGGTTCAGTATACGGGGACCCGAACGCACATCAGCCCCCGCACGCTCGGACTCCTCGCGTTGCCGTATCTCGCCATCGTAGTTGATCTGCTCCTGTCGATCCTCGACATCGGCGGGTTGCCCCTGTTCAACGTCCTCGGTTCGGTCGTGTTCATATATATCATCTCGCTCAGTATCGGCGGCGTCTACCTCCTCATGCAGAACACGTACTCGTACGGGCACACCGCCGTGTGGCAAGGCGTCGCCCTCGCTGTCGTCATGGTTGGGTCGCTCATGATCTGGAACCTGATGGGCATGCAGGCGAACGATACAGTCAGCCAGGCCGGGGCGTACGCGGCCGGGGCGCTCGTCGCGGCGGCGGGCGTTGGAACTGCGTGGCAGCGCTACGACCTCTTCGATTCGACTCCCTCTATCGGCACTCTCGGCGAACGGGCGCTTACTGGTGAAACCGACGACCTGATGTTCGTCGTCGACAGCGAGGACCGTCTCATCACGATCAACGAGACGGCCATCGAGACGCTCTCGGTCACGCGGTCCAACGCTCACGGCTCGCCGATCAGCGACGTACTGGGTCAGGACAGCGAACAATTACGACGGGTCGAGACAGTGACGGTACAGACGACCGAAGGGGTCCGGCAGTACGACCCACAGGTGTCGCGAGTCGGTGACGGTCACGACAACGACATCGGCGCGACGCTTAGCCTTCGGGACGTCACCGACCGCAACCTCCGGGAACAGCGACTCGCAGTCCTGAACCGGGTCCTCAGACACAACCTGCGCAACGAGGTCGACGTCGTGAAAAGCCATGCCGAGAAACTTGGCCGGGACGACGAGGCGGTCGACCCTATCATCGACGCGGCGGACAACATCGCGGCTCTCGGTCAGCAGGCTCACCGGATCGACCGGTACGTCTCGGAGTCAGCAGAGGATGTCACCGTCGACTTGGACGCGCTCGTCCGGTCCGCCCTCGAAACTGTCGACGCCGACGAGGCTGACGTGACCGTCTCGGTCGAGACGCCGACGTCGGCGACACTCACGACGAACCGTCGGGCCCTCGTGGGCGCGCTCGAAAGCGTCCTCGACAACGCCGTCAGGTACGCCGACTCGGCTGTGAATGTCACTATCGACGCACGATCGGACGGGTACGTCGTCCGCGTGTCCGACGACGGTCCGGGGATCCCGGACAGTGAACTGGAGTCCCTGGACGCGGGAACGGAATCGCCGCTCCAGCACAGCACCGGGCTCGGACTCTGGCAACTCAAGTGGGCCGTCACGACGCTGAACGGCGAGCTATCGTTCGATACGACCGACGGAACGACCGTCGAAATCACCGTGCCAGACCGGGTGGACGAGCGCGCAGCATCTTGACGGGCTGGTTCACCGGCCAGCACTGCCGCGAGGGCGCCAAAAAGACGTTCGAATACGCCAGTGTGGAGGACGAACGGACCGACCGAGGACAGGAGCGGATCGGACTGCTTGGGTCCGTCCTCACTGCATATCTGACCCGCTGACGACGATATCGGCGTTGGCAGTGACCCACGCAGTCGTCGTTTCGCCGTCCTCCGGCCGTCGCCACGCGAACGTGACCGTCTCGGTGTCGGCGTCCGGGATCCCCTCGACGCGCGATAACTTGGGACGGGCGTCAGTTCGAGAGCGGTCGTCGAACCACCCGGCGGTACGCTCGGAATCGCTACCGTCGCTCATGTGCGACACGAGTATCCCACAGGTAATAAAAAGGCACGCTCTTGGGAAGTAGATTGTTGATTGCGAGAGCAGCGGCTAAAAGTCGAAGAGGGCAAGGGCACCGCGCCAGCGGTGCCCGATATGTTCCCTGTGAGCGGCTCTGGTGAATCACTGGACAGCGTCGGCTTCGACCGTCAGAACTAGTGGAATGAAGCGGGAAACCGCCGATGATCCATGTCGAAGATTTCCCGCTTCACGAAGAAAGCGGTTCAGTTAGCTAAAAATGCTGTCGGTGGCCGAGGCGAAGTCGCCGCCCCCGAAGGGGGTGGCGGCTTCGCCGATTATGCCGTCGTATCGCTCCATTGTCTTCGAGTTTACTTGGAGAAGTCCTACCGAGAGGCGTTGGATCTGCTGAGTGAGATGCCACATATTCTCGGGGAGATCGGCCTTGAACCGGCCGATCTCCCCGACCACTCGACGCTAGTGAAGTGGTTTGACAGAATCAAGACAGCGCTCTGGCGAGTGCTGCTGCGCCTCTCGGCGCAGCTGCACGACCCGAGCGGTCACGCCGCCATTGACGCGACGTTTTTCGACCGCGAAAACGCGAGCAAGCACTACTGCCGTCGGACGAATTACCGCGTTCAGACGCTCAAAACAACAGCTCTCGTCGATACAGAAACTCAAGCGATTCTGGACGTTCACTGTACGACCGAGAAACGTCACGACACACAGCTCGGCTGGCAGGTCGCCCTCCGCAACGCGGGCGACCTCGCCAGCCTCGCTGCGGACAAGGGCTATGACTGGATGGAGTTACGCGAAAAACTCCGCGAAGAAGACGTAAGACCGCTGATCAAGCATCGAGAGTTCCGGCCCATCGATCACGCGCACAACGCGCGGATCGATGGGCCTCGCTACCGTCAACGAGCAATGTGTGAGACCGTTTTCTCGACGATCAAGCGCACGCTCGGCGACGCCGTGCGTGCGCGAACTTGGTACGGCGAATTTCGAGAACTCGTCCTGATGTGTGCGGTTCACAACATCAAGCAATCTCTAAAACAGTGAAATCAAGCTATGTCTGGCGATTCACCACGACCCTGTGAGCCGATTCGTCTCAGAATCGGCTGCAGCGGACCTGCTCCAACGGGTTCGCTGGCGTGATGGTGTCGAGTACCCCCGCTGCCGTTCTGACCTGACGGTCAGAAACGGCAGCTATCGGGTGTATCAGCGGTATCTGTGTAAGAATTGTGGTCGCACGTTCAACGATAAGACCGGCACGATCTTCGCCCATTCGAAGCTAAAGCTCAAAGAATGGTACTTCACGATCTACGTGTTCTTACGGTTTAACACGAGTCTTCGTCAGATCGAAGCGGAACTCGATCTTTCGTACAGGACGGTAAGACGGCGCGTCGAGCGCTTCGCCAGAGCGCTCGACGCGCCTGCGATACGGCTGTCCGGGCCGGTTGAGATCGACGAAGTGTACGTTTCTGCCGGGCTGAAAGGCCGCGAGCGCGACTCTTGGTCGCGCTCGCGTGGGCTGTCCACGCGTGGCCGAGGATCGTACGCTGGCGACAAACCGCCGGTGTTCACGCTGGTTGATCGCGGGTCGGACGATCGGTACGTCGTGCCAGCGAAATCCGCCGACGAATCGACCGTTCGACTCCTGCTCGCCGACCACGAACAGGAGTCGTTGACTGTCTATACGGACGGATTTCGGGCCTACGACCCGCTAGAGGACGACGATGAATTCGAACGCAAATACGTCGTCCACGGCAATGGTGAATACGCTGATGGCGAGGTACACGTCAACAGCTGCGAGAGCCACGCGTCGCTGGCGCGACGGTGGCCCTCGCCCCACCGAGGAGTCTCGAAAGACAAGCTCACACCGTATCTCAGAGCCTTCCAACTCCGCCGTGAACTCTACAGAAAACCAGGCGATGAAGCACTCAAACACGCTCTCGACGCCGCACTCTGAAAATCAACAACGTGCTTCACAAGAGCGTTAATCGGAATCGGACCGACTACTTCGACAAGCTGCTTCGCGTCAGCAAGGATGGCGCGTGGGAGGGGTGGATGCTGTTCGCGTTGACTGCGATCAGCGAACAGGCAGATGATGCTTACGAGTGTGGGCAAGAACTCCTCGAACTCCGTGCCACATATCTCGAGCAGTACGAGGGGTATCCAGCTGTTCGCGACGTCGTGACGCATCTCTTCGAAGAGCCGTATCTTACAGGCGGTTCGCGCTCAGGAAGCGACTGGTCGGTCGAAGAAAGCTGTCTACAACGCCATCGATATGTTATCCGAAGATGGGGTCATCGACGAAATCACTGGAAAAGACCGCGGCAAGGTCTATCGAGCGCCTGAAATCCTCGCAATCGTCGAATCACCCTAGAATCGTCCCACTCCACTCTGCAACGGTCAGTATAGGTGGCACAGGTATCGGTCAGTACTGACACACAAATTCTTCGCTCACTCCGATATTCGAGTGAATAACGCACCAACGATGACGGCTCCAATCATAATCCCGCCAATCCATCGGATGATGCTACCGTAGGAGAGCAGTGGCAGCGCAACGAGTGAAATGAACGCCAACGATAGTCGAACTAATTCGGAACCTTCGACAGCGATATAGACAGTTCCAGCGATTACAAGGCCAATCCCTACCGCGGCGAGGAGCGAAGTGAACCCGAATGAATCACGGAATATGAGGCCGACAATCGTAAACAAGAGGCCAAGAAGGACAATACTTGACTCGGGGAGCGAGGGGGTACTTCTGTTCTTTTGGAGGGCATCCATGGAGTCTATCTCACATCTAAACTACTTAAATCTCTACCGTTCAGTTCGCCTCGATGATCGTGCGGTCGGCGTCACTGAGCGAGAGTTCCGCCAGGAACTCTCGTCCGGTCGGGCCGAACAATTCGCTGTCGTAGGTGTTGTCGGTGCGAGTGAGGACTGCTCTGACGCGGTTTTTCTCAGCAGTCCGCTCTTCGACCAGTGACTTACGCGTCCGGACGAGATCCCGCAGGGTGCGGATCTCGTCCGGCGGGACGTAACTTTCAGCGAGCATGTCCGCCCGAAGCATGTGCGCGAGTTTCTTCGCATCGACGCGATCTGTTTTGACTGTCGCGTCGGCGATAATCCGGTTCTTTGATGGATTCACCAGGGTAACGTCGAGATGCTCGTCGAGCATCTCGTAGATCGGGCGGTAGTTGCCCGAGGCTTCGATGGCAGCGTCGCCACCAGCGTACTCTTCGGCGAACTCGTCAAGGCGGTCGTTTGGCAAGCGAATCTCGTCTTGCAGGTTGCCGTCGCCGTTGACGACGGCAACCTGCGAGTACTCTTTGTGGGTGTCGATGCCGAGGTACATGCAACGCCTCCGTTGGGGCTGAGCGTGCGTGAATCGGAAAGACGCCTATGCGTGCTCTGTGGCACAGTATTCTTCTTCCTTCCACGGGCTAGGACCGGTCGTTCTAGCATGCTTTGAAGCATTAGTTCACACTCGGTCTCTGCCAACCCCTGTTGTCCTGATTCACGCGCCAGGGGCTTCAAGGCAGGATTTTGATAGAGTCATTCTATGACACCCTGGATGAGTGGAAGCAAGTGTAGCGAGCGACTGATTCAGGAGAGTGCCTTGTTGAATCCGCCGACGGCGTAGGGATCATTGCCTGAGAGCCTGTTCGAGGTTGTAGACGACGGCGGTCAAGACGAGCTCACGGAACTCACGGTACCAGGCGCTCCGCCCGACAGGGGCGCCGAATCGTCCCTTGATGGCCGAGAAGCCGGTTTCGGCCATCCAGCGCTGGCCGTAGAGTTCGCTGTCCAACCGGGCGTTGTGGGCGTAATCGTAGCGGAAATGTCCGAAATTATCAAAGGCGGATCGGAAGTGAACACCTGCGGGACCGCCCGTCTCAAGTAGCCTGATCGACGCTGAACTGATGCTAGATGTCGTCAGGTCCACCCTACAGCCACGACGACGACGTAGGCAAAGACGTTGTTCAGTGCGTGCATCAGCACCGCTCCAGAGAGGTTATTGTACCGGAGGCGGAGCACTGCGGGGAGGAAGCCCCAGACGGAGATGAATATCGTCCCGGCGACGCCGAAGTTCGGCAGGTGGATCAGCGCGAACAGTGCGGTCATCAACACAGTCGCACTCACCGGACCGAACCCCCGGGAGGTGAGCGCTCCGAGGACCAGTCCCCGATAGAGGATCTCCTCAGTGATCGGAGCCAGAACTACCGCACCGACGAGGATGGCCAGAAACGCTCCAGGATCGGACAGTGAGTACGAGAGGCCCTGCAACTGGTAGCCGAGCATCGCGCTCAGTTGCGCCGTGACCTGGTACACCCCGAGTCCGATAACGAACGCGACTAGGGCCGCGCCCGCTTCTCGCGCGGACGGCCGACGAAATCTGAAGACAGTCGCTCGCCGGTCAGGAGTCAACAGTCCGTACAGGAGTGCGACTACCAGCAGGTTCACGATCCCGTAGAACAGGTACCCCGAGACAAGCGAGTACGCTTCCGACGGCGTCTCGGTGACAATACTGTGGACCGCGTACAGGAGCGACACCAGCGGCACCGGGAGTAGCGTGACCACGAGCACCGTTCCGAGGCGGTCTCCGACGGACTCACCGATCCGTACCTGGGAGACGAGACTGTCGGAGTTCGTCGTTCCCGTCATCGTTCTCCCCCCACGCTGCTGGACCCACGCTCGGAGACGGTTCCGTTGTCGCGCGCTCTGTCCCGTTCGCGACTGCACATATCGGTAGTGACGTCGTGACCGGTATGAATCGGGACGCAGCGTTTCAGCGCCTGAAACAATCGGTCGATGGCGATGTTGAGTGCCGTTCGATGTCTAAGGATGAGGCGACACGTCAGTCGATCGGGGCCACCGGGGTGCATGTGGGGTGGCGGGATTCGACATCCAAAAGCCGGGAACGGGTGGAAAGAGAGGGTGGTGGGATGGGGTGGGGCGGAGTGGGTGGCGGCACCGGGCGACGCGTCACAGTGGGTGGAGCGTGTGGGCAGGGGTGCGGCGGTGCCGCGAGCCGACAGGCAACTGTCGAACGACGACCCGAGTGGGTCGGCGCCTCAGTGCCTCGGTGGAGGGCGCGTGTCGACAGGGCGGCTGTCGGCACTCGATACGACGGGTGGCAAATGAAAAGGGATGTCGGTCGCTACAAGCCGTCTTTGAGTGTGAGGCGCCCACACATCTGTCGCACGGGAGCACGTGGTGTGGCCCCAGTGAGACGGGGCGGCCTGCCTGCCAACGAGAGTCTGGCCACCGACAGCAGGGCGACTCTTGTCGAGTCCACGGGAGTGGTCCGTTCGTGCCTCGGTTCGCCCACTCCCTCTTCGAACGCGTTACTTGTTACCAAACATACGATTTACAGGTGTCGAGACAGAGATGGGGGTATGTTGCCGGTGGGAGCTCGCACGGTCTGCTCTGCGGTGGGAGAGCCATCGCTCGGTCGTGCTCTGTCTGACTCGGTGAGTGAAACCGACCGTCCCTTCGAAGCGGAGATGATCGAACCGGAGGAAATGACTGCGGAGGGGTGTTCTGCCCGAGACGGCGACTGTTTGGTTGTCGATAGCGGTGTCCCGGGGGTCGACGTCGACGAGATCATCCAGCGGTGGACCGCCGAACGTCCGGACTCTCCGATCGTGGTGCTCGTCGACGGGTGGGATGCCGACCGAGTGGCGGATGCGCTGTCGGTGGGCGCGACCGAGACACTGCCACGTGGACTCGTCGATACCAACCCGAGCCTACTCACTGAACGGGTTGCCGCTACCGTGGAGCGCGAACACGCCCGAACTGGGATCCGGGAGTTGTATGACAATCTCGACGGAATTGTTGTTCTTCACGACCCCGAGTCGGGTGAGATAGTCCATGCCAACCAGTCGTTCTGTGACCTGCTGGGATACGACCGCGAGCGACTCCTCTCGATGGGGATGGGCGATTTCGTCGCCGACGTTCCCGGCCACGACCACGAGCGGATGACGAACGTCGTCGCGAGCGCCGCTGACCAAGAGGAGTCGATCGAGGTAGAGTGGCCGGTGACGACGGCCGACGGTAGAGTCCGGTGGATCGAGTCGCGACTCCGTGTGATCAAGATCGGCGCCCGGGAGGTCGTCCTCTCGACGTCGGTTGACGTCACGGAAGAGCGCCGCCAGGAGCGTAAGTACGAGCAGGTCTTCGACAACGTCAACGACGTTATCTCCGTCCACGACCCGTGGGACGAGGAACTGGTCGACGTCAACGAGACGCTGTGTGACCTGACCGGCTACGGGCGCGAGGCACTGATCAAGATGGACATCGGTGGGTTCAGCGTTTCCGAAGAGGGGTTCACAGACGAGCGGGCCTACGAGATCCAGCAACGCGTCGCCGCAACCGGTGAGGGTGAGACTGTCGAGTGGATGATCGAGACGGCAGCGGGGGAACGGCGCCTGCTGGAAGTAAAGCTCGCGCCGGCGACGATCGCAGGTGAGGACCGCGTGCTCACACTCTCGCGGGATGTAACTGAACGCACCGAGTACGAGCGCCAGCTCGAGCGCGAGCGCGACCGCCGGTCGGTGCTGTTCGAGAACAACCCCGACCCGGTAGTTAGGGTGCGATTCGAAGACGGCGACCCAATCATTCGGGAAGTCAACCCCGCCTTCGAGGAGGTGTTCGGGTTCCCGCCAGACGAAGTCGTCGGGTCCACCGTCGCCGAGGCGGTCGTTCCGGAGGCGGAACGCGAGGAACACGACCGCTTCAGTGACAGAGTCGCCCGGGGCGAGTCGGTGGAGGCGGAAGCCCGACGACAGACTGCCGACGGGATCCGCGAGTTCCGCTTCAGGGTCATCCACTTCAGTACCGACCTAACTGCCGACGAAGCGACCGACGCGTACGTCTGGTACACCGACATCACCGAGCGGCGGCGCCGCGAGCGCGAGTACGAACAACTGTTCAACGGCGTCAACGACTCGATCACCGTCCACGACCCCGAGACTGCGAAACTACTGAACGTCAACGAGACGTTCTGTGACCTGCTCGGCTACGGCCGCGAGGAGATCATCGACATGGGGATCGAGGGCTACACCCTGAGTGACGCGGACTACACGATGGAACAGGCTCGGGAGTTCGTCAGCGAGGTGGTCGATTCCGACGAGCCCAGACAGACCGAGTGGGTCGTCGAGACCAGCGAGGGGGAGAAACGGTGGCTCGATGTCAAGGGGACGACCGTCGAACTCGGCGGAGAGCTCCGGTACGTGTCGATCAACCGTGATATCACGGAGCGCAAGCGCCGCGAACGCGAGTACGAACAGATCTTCGACGGCGTCAACGACTCCATCGTCGTCCAGGACCCAGAAACGGCCCAGCCGCTCGACGCGAATCAGACGTTCCTGAACAGGCTCGGCTACGACACCGTCGAGGAGATCCGCGAGGCCGGATTCAACGAACTCAGTGCGAGCGATGCGGGGTACACCAGGGAGCGAGCACAGGAAATCTGCCAGCGCGTGATGGAGACCGGTGACCCGGAGACCATCGAGTGGCAACAGGAGACAAGATCCGGAGACCGGCGCTGGATCGAAGCGACGGTCGACGCAGCCGAGATCCGTGGGGAGGACCGGATCCTCTCGATGCAACGGGACATTACCGAACGGAAACGTCGTGAGCGGATGATCCGCGCGCTTCACGAGGCGACCGACGATCTTCAGGAAGTGGAAACTCCTGAGGCGGTCTGTGCGGCCGCAGTCGACGCCGCGACGGAGGTGCTGGACCTCTGGCTGCCGACCTGCTGGCTCCACGAATACGGGGAGTCCGCCCACCTCAGTCCAGTCGCCAGCGGTGAGGAGGCGGATTCCATCTCACCGGAGGACCGACCGCGCGCACTGAGCCCCGACGACTTCGAGTACGGCGTCTACGAGGACGGCGAGAGAGCCGTGTGCGACCCGACGGAGCTCGATGGCGGGACGCCGCCGGGCGACGCGGTCCTTTTTCCGCTCGGCGACCACGGTCTGTTCGGCGCTGTCGAGCGCGACGGCGCGTTCGACGACGTCACCCTTGACGCCGCCGGTATCCTCGCTCGGCACGTCACGGCGGCGCTCGACCGCGTCGAGCGCGCCCGCGAGCTACGCGAACGGGACCGACGCTTCCGGCTCATCGCCGAACACATCGACGAGATCATCTACGTGGCGACGGCCGACTTCTCGGAGATCCTCTACATCAATCCGGCCTACGAGGAGATCTACAGTCGACCGGTCGACGAACTCTCGGAGGACCCCACGTCGTTCGTCGAGGCGGCCCATCCCGACGACCGGCCGGAGTACGAGGCCGACGTCGAACGACTGATCGAGGACGTCGAGGCGGGGGACCCACAGGACGCCTACGAGGGGGAGTACCGGATCGAACGCGACGGGGAGACGCGGTGGGTCACGGTCACCCGATTCCCCGTCAGGACTGAGGGTGAAACCGTCGACCGGATCGTCGGGCGCGTGGAGGACATCACCGAGCGCAAGCGCCGCGAACGCGAGTACGAGCAGATCTTCAACATGGCCGGCGACGGGCTCGTCGTCCACGACCCCGACTCGGGGGCGGTGGTCGACGCCAACGAGCAGGTCGCGGACCTGCTCGGCTACGACCGCGAGGCGTTTCTCGACCGGCCGCTCTCCGAGTTCCAAGCGACGGCCGAGGGTGTCAGCGGCGAGCAGGCCAGAGAGATGATCCTGGAGTCGGCCCGAGAGGGCGGACGGGAGTTCCAGTGGCCGCTGGAGACAGCCGACGGCGAAACCGTCTGGGTCCGCGCTCGACACGAACTCGGGGAGATCGGCGGCGAGCGACGCATCGTCGCCCTCCTGCACGACATCACCGAACGGCGACACACCGAGCGCCGGCTCAGCGAGATCCTCAATCGGATTGACGACGCGATCTTCATGACGCGGGCCGAAGCGATCACCGCCGCGTCACAAGATCCGGATTATGTGAGTTCCGGGTACGAGGACATCTGGGGACAGTCGCTCGAAACGATCCGTGAGACGTACGACGACGGGTTTTTCGGCACGCTTCACCCCGATGATGCCGGCGAGTATCAGTCGTTCGTCGAGGGCATCGTCGACGACATCGAGGAGGGAACAGCGGCCGACAGCTACTCCCGCGAGTACCGCATCGAGCGCCCCGACGGGGAGGTGCGCTGGGTGCAGTCGGACTACTACCCGACCGAATGGGCGAGCGGCGAGCCGCGAATCGTGATCGTCAGCCGTGATATTACCGACCGCAAGTCACGCGAGCGGCGCATGGCGTCGTTCGAGGACGCGACGGACGATCTCGCGACGGCGGACACCCCCGAGGAGGCGACCCGGACGGCCGTCGAGGCGGCCACCGACACCCTCGACCTGCCGGCCGTCGGGGCCTTCCTCTACGACGACGAGAACGGCGTCCTCCGGCCTGAAGTGCTCACCGGCCAGCTCCCGGCGGACGTCGCGGCCGACCCCATCGGACCGGGAGACGGGCCGCTCTGGAAGGGGTTCGCCACTGGCACGATCGTCGCTTCCGACGGCGGCCACAGCGAATCCGGGTTCGTCGGAGCGGCCGACGACGCGGAACCACCGGGTGCGCTCGGGGATCTGACAGAGTGGCGCGCGCTCGCGCTGGGCAACCACGGCGTCCTGCTGGTTGGGTCGCCCGACAGCCAACTCGGCCCGGAGACTGTCCAGGCGGCCCACGTTCTCGCGGCGACACTGGAGGCCGCGTTCAACCACCTCGAAGGGGAACAGCGACTCGCCGCCCAAGAGGAGCAACTGCGCACGCAGACCGAGCGGGCCGACCGCCTCGACCGGATCGCCCGTCTCACCCAGCAGGTCGAGGCCGCCATCACGGAGGCGTCGAACCCGGGTGAGGTGGAACAGGCGGTCTGTGACCGCCTCGCCGGCTCAGGCCCCTACGATTTGGCGTGGGTCGGCGGTCTCGACGTCGGGTCCGACAGACTGGCGGCCCGCGCGGTCGTCGGTGCGTCGAACCAGTACGTCGACGCGCTGGACCTGACGACGACGGACGAGACGGCGGACCCACACCCCGCAGTCGACGCCTGGCGGACGGATGAGGCACGGGTCGCGGACTCGCTGGTTGCCGACGGACCGGCCGGCGACTGGCGCCGCCAGGGACTCTCCGAGGGGTACCAGTCGCTGTGTGCCGTCCCGCTCACCTACGACGGGATCACACACGGCGTGCTGACCATCGGGACAGACTCGCCGAACGCCTTCGGCGACCGGGAGCGGGACGTCATCGCGCAACTTGGCACCTCGATCGCGAACGCGATAGCCGCCATCGAGCGACGGCGCGCGCTCGAATCCGACGAGACCGTCGAACTGGAGTTCACGGGGTCCGGCGAGGCGCTCTCGTTCGCCCGTGCGGCGTCAGCGGCGGACTGCCGCGTCAGACTCGAACGGACCGCTGCCCGGCAGGACGGCCCCGTGAGCGTCTACTACAGTTTCGAGGGCGATGTCCCCGACGACGTCGCCGAGATAGCGACTCGGCGATTACCTGGAACGGTTGAAGTCGTAGCCGAGGAGTCGTCGTCGACACTTGTCGAGGCCCGCACCGACGACTGGTTCGGCGCACCGCTGGCAGAGTACGGCGGCGTACTGCGGGAGGCGTCTGCCGAAGCCGACGAGACGACGATCCGCGTCGAAGTGCCACGGGAGGCCGACGTCCGGTCGTTCGTCGAGCGACTGGAGGAGATTGCGCCGTCGCTCGAACTCGTCGCACAGCGCCAGCACCGGCGACGGGACCGGGCCCCGGCGGAGATCAGCGACCAGGTCAGAGCGGAACTCACTGACCGGCAGTTCGAAGTCGTCCGGACCGCTCTTTCGGCGGGCTACTTTGAGTGGCCACGCGAACACGACGGCAACGAAGTCGCCGCACAACTGGATATCACGCAGCCGACGTTCAACAAGCACCTCAGGCTCGCCCAGCGGAAGACGTTCGGACTCCTCTTCGAGGCCGACGCCTGAGATGTGGCATTCGGACCGGTTCAGTACACTTTGAATCCCTCTCGCTGGATGGAGTCCATCGGGGTCCCGAGAAACGAACCGAGCGTCACCACCCGGAGCGCACCGAGCGAAGCGAGCGGCGGTCGCGTCGAGCCCGGCAGCGGGTATTGGTGGTCTGTTCCGACGGATTCGACCCTGTCCCGGAGCGTCGTGAGACGGTCCGCTCGCCGGGACGAGTAGGTGTCGACAATGTCCGAGACTGGTTGGGTCGTATCGTTCAGTTCCGTCACGAACGCTATCGCGTCCTCGATACCGATTGTGACGTCGAACCCACTCGCTGGCGCGACCGGGCACGCAGCGCGACCACAGAACGCCACCTGACCGGACCCCCACCAATCCGCGACCGCGTCCGACGCCCTCATGTGCTGGATTCTCGTCGATTCGAACTCAGCCCCTTCGGAGACGAGGTCCGTCTCGCTCGGGGGTCCCGTTTCCGGGTTCACGTCGGCGAGTACTCGCTCGATATCCGAGCATGGTGTCGTAATTCGGAGGGTCCCTCCGGAATCATCCTGTGACTGAAACGCCTGAATGAGAGCGTCAGAGCGCCAGTGATCCCGTATTCCAGCTTGAGTGAGAGTGACGGTATCGAGGGGGAGTTCGTACTGAGCGAGCGGGTCGGACGCCGGTGATTCTGCTCCGGTTGGGCGAAGTGCATCGCCACCACCACCGGCGTCGACGACGACGTCGAACCACTCGTGGATGCCGTCTCTGAACTTGACGACCAGTCCACCGTCCCGTCGCGAGACCGTCTCGACCGCTCGATCACCGCGGTGCTGTTGTTCGGGGAGTCGCGTTTCGAGCGCGCGACGGAGACGGTCCGTTCGAACGACCAGTGGCATTGTCTCCGCTTGCTCAGTGCCCATCGAGAGGACGGTCGGGTCACTCTGTGAGGTCGATACGTTGACGAACACGCTCTCGACGGTGGTCCCGCAATCCCGGACGGAAGTGCCGACACCGACAGCGTCGAGAGTACGGACCGCCGGTGGACACAGATATGTGGTCCGAGACGAGACCGGAGGAGCCGTTCCGTTCACGACCAGTGGGTCGTAGCCCGCATGCCGGAGGAGAAGCGTGAGGGTCAGTCCCACGACCGTGTCGCCGACGACGAGTACCTGTTTGTCGGGACGCTCTGTGATCACGTCGTCAGTGGGGACCCAGTCAGGCGTCGGCAGGTTTCGGACATCGGATCCTGTCCGTCGCTCGTCCACCTCGCTCGCGACGTTACGTGGACTATGAGTCGCTCGTTCCGACGCAGTGTTCGACGTATCGTCACCACAGTCGGTAGCAGAATGGTCCCCCGGACGGTCTGTCCGGTGATCGGACCAACCGTCGTGACTCCTTGGACCTGAACGACCTCTTCGACCGGGACTCGAGTCCCGTCGGTCGGCCGTGTCGGAAACCGGTGGGTGGCGCCGAGAGACAGACGCGACATCACTCGGACGGGATAGGCTACGATCGCTCATTTACGTAGGACACCCTTCGCAGGGGACGTGCCTAAGAACTCGACTCGTGTTTCAGGCGGGGAAACAGTCGGCCGTACACCGGGACATTCCGGCCGACAGGACGACGAACTGCCGCGACGTGAGAGGATGTCTCGGCACCCGATCGTGAAGTCGATGGCGGCTACACGCCGGACGGGTCGACCCCGTCCGACCGCGCTGGTTGCGACGCTTCCGACCGCTCGACGACCGGTGTCAGGTCGGTATCGAGCGCCCAGGAGCGGTACGCGAATGTCACACCGAAGTACACGACCAGTACGGCGACCAGAGCGGCGACCACTGCTGTCCCCGACCAGGTCCAGACGTCGGCGACGAGGGGCCACGTGTTCCCGACCGCGTGCAACAGTGCCACGAAGTACACGTTGTGGGTCAACTCGTAGAGGATTCCGACCCCGAGGCCCGAGAGCCCGAGGAACGCCGCGGTCCCGACGATCCCGGACGGAGACGCGCCCTGGACGATCATCGCAGGGGTGTGCAGTGCGCCGAAGACGACGCTCGCGGCCAGGATACCGAGTCCGATACGCGCCCGGCTGTCGTCGCCGAGCAACGCGATCACCTTGGTCTGGAGGTACCCGCGGAAGACGAACTCCTCGACCAGCGCGACGACGAGGAAATCGAACGCCAGCGAGGTGAACAGCGTGAACGGAACGTCCGGCCAGCGGGCCGGCATCTCAAGTATCAGTCCGAACCCCCACTGGTTGCCGAGAGCGACCGCCAGTCCGGCGGCGACGACGTTCAGCGCCGCCCACAGACCGAAACCAGCGAGAAGTGCAGGTCCGAGCAGCCGCCTGGAGAGCCCGATTTCGCCCGGGCGGACGCCTTCGACCCGGAGCAACAGCAGCGCGATTCCCGCGAGCACTCTGAACTTGACGGTCCCGCCAGCGGGGCCGATCCACGCGGGAAAACTGACGTCCGAGACGGCGTTTCCGACCATGATCGCGACGACGGCCATCGCGGCGACTGCACCGCCGAATCCGACGAGCGTTCACAGTCCGCCGTCGAACGTGATACGTTTATCCGACGACGGGTCGGTACTCGGAGAATCCACCGTCATCGGTCCACCTCCGGTACAGCGGTTGATAGCCGACGAATCGTCGGGGACCGTTCGACGGTCGATACGTCGTGTGAACCAGCGAGCGAGGCGTGCCCGAACAGTTCCATACGGGGAGCGTCCCCACCCACCCCAAAAGAGTGCCCTGCAGTGTTTCGCTCGCTGAAACCCGGAACCCCCCTTTTCTGGGGTGGAAAGCCGACAGTCGGACATGAGCATCCGGGACAGATTCTCGAACTCGGAAGACGACGTGACGTGTATCGGTTGCGGGGCGACGGTTCCACGCTCCGAAGCGCGCGAGTACGACAAACACGGCGACCGCTGGAGTCGCGACGGCAAACGGTTCGAGTACCTTTGCAAGCCCTGTTACCGAGAGTGCTGTCATCAGCCGCGGGACGAACTCGAATCGACGCTCGTCGACGCCAGCGCCGGCGAAGTTGACCGGGACGGGTTCCTCAGACGGTACTTCGAGATCGTCGCCGAAAGCGCCGCTGACGAGTGAAAGCCGGTCACGATGTCGAAAACGGGTCAGCGGTCGACTTCGCCCATGATTACGTCGAGACTGCCGAACGTCGCAATGAGGTCCGGAACCGTACCCCCCTCGACCAGTTTCGGGAGCACCGAGAGGTTCGAAAAAGAGGGACCCCTGATCTTGAACCGTGCCGGAGTGTCGGTGCCGTCGGACCTGATGTAGATGCCGAGTTCTCCTTTGGCGGCTTCGACCGCTCGATAGACCTCGGTGTCGGGGTTGGGTCTGAGCGTACGCGGGACGTTCGCCTGGATATCGCGGTTGTCTTCGGGCCAGTCTTCGAGCAGGTCGACGCACTGTTCGACGATGCTGGCCGACTGCTCCAGTTCTTGGAGGCGAACGAGCACGCGCGAGTAGTTGTCGCCCCCGTCTTCGGTGACGACGTTCCAGTCGAGTTCGTCGTAGTAGCCGTAGGGGTCGTCGCGTCGCAGGTCGTAGTCGATGCCCGACCCTCGGGCGACCGGCCCGGTACAACCGTACTGTTTCGCGACGTCAGGGTCTAAGACGCCGGTGTCGACGACCCGGAGTTGGAACACCTCGTTGCGCGTCAGCAGGTCGTGATACTCGGCGATTTTATCCGGAAGACCGCTCAGAAAATCCCTGACGTCGGCGACGAACTCGCTGCGCGGGTCCGGGAGGTCCCACGCGACCCCACCCAGTCGGAAGTAGTTGAACATCATGCGCTGGCCGGTCAGGTCCTCCAGCAGGTCGAGCACCAAT
Organism: Halosimplex halobium; assembly: GCF_051414055.1. NCBI lineage: Archaea > Methanobacteriati > Methanobacteriota > Halobacteria > Halobacteriales > Haloarculaceae > Halosimplex > Halosimplex halobium. The sequence continues at coordinate 5,767 of NZ_JBLKNX010000011.1, read as the reverse complement.
TCGCGGTCCCGGAAGGCATACATGAAGCTGGCGCTGAACTCGCCGGTGACGTCGAGCGCGTACGTCCCGATGGAGATGAGATGCGAGGCCATGCGACTCAGTTCGGCGCCCATGGTGCGGAGCACCTGGGCGTACTCGGGGACCTCGATGTCGGCCAGGTCCTCAGCCGCGCGGGCGTAGGCCCACTCGTTGAGCAGTCCTGACGAGACCCAGTCCCACCGGTCGGGATAGGGCATGATCTGATGACGATAGGTACACTGCTGGCACATCTGCTCCTCGCAGCGGTGGATGTACCCGATATCAGGGTCGAGATCGACCACAGTCTCGCCGTCGAGCACCGTTTCCAGGTGGAGGACACCGTGGACCGACGGGTGTTGGGGGCCGACGTTCAGAAACATCGTATCCTGGTGGCGATTGTCGTCCTCCAGCGGGTTCGCGTGTTCCCGTAACGTGACGATCTGGGGCTGTGTGCCGTCGAACTCCTCGCGGAGCGGGTAACCCTGCCACGTCTCGGGCAGGAGGATCCGGCGCAGATCGGGATGGTCGTCGTACTCGATGCCGAGCAGGTCGTAGGCCTCGCGCTCGTGCCACTCGACCGTCTCGTATACGGGGGTGCCGGACTCGCTCACGGGGTCGTCGATCGTCGTCGGGACCACGACCGACACCTCCTCTGTCGGGTCGTCGTACTTCCGGAGGTGGTAGATCGTCTCGAACCGGTCAGCGTACTCCTGGGCGGTCACACATGAACAGTGGTCGAATCCCGCCACCTCTCGGAGCGTCGAGAGTGCGTCAACGACGTCGTCCGGTCGGATCACGAACCCTTCGGCGTTCAGGTGGGTCTCCCGGTCGAGGACTCTATCCCCGAGCAGGGCCGCGAGTTCGTCGTCGTCCAGTTCTACCGACGAGTCGCCAGCGGTGTCGGGTACCAGATCTGACGTTTCCCCGGAACTCACAGCTCGTCACCTCGGTTCCCGCCGTCAGCACCGGAACAGATTGCCTTGATCATACTCCTTCGTAGCGACAGGGGCGTGATAACGACCGATTCCGTGTTTCACCGCCTGAAACACGGGTGGGTCAGCAATGTCCGATCTCCCCCGTAAACCGCAGTGGATCACACGCACAGGCGTCGCGGATTTCAGAGACAGAAACACGGCAGTCTGTTTTTCGGGACCGCTGGTCGATCCCCCACATATGTCGACAGGTTCGGATATCGTCGTCCACGATGCGACGGTGCTGACGATGGACGGTCGAGACGAAATCTATCGGGACGGGACAGTCGTCGTCGGGGACGGCAAAATAACGGAGGTCAGGGAGTCGAAACCGTCAGATCCTGCTCTCACAGCGGAGACGGTCATCGACGGGAGCGACAGACTGGTCATGCCGGGACTCGTCAACGCGCACGCCCACCTAGAGATCTCGGCGCTCATCGGCGCGTTCAGCGAGATGGGATTGGGCGAGATGTTCGCCGACATGACCGCGCTCTGTGAGCAACTCGGTCGCGGTGAGTACGAGTACCTCGTCGAGGCGAGCGTCGAACTGGCCGCGCTGAACTTCGTCCGCGGCGGCGTCACGACCGTCAACGCGATGGACGCGATCCCCCGTCACGGGGCGGAGGCGTTCGGCGAGGCCGGACTCCGCGGCTTCTTCGGCCCGTGGATCAGCGACCTGTTCTGGGACATCCCGGAGGACGAACAGTTCGAGCGCGCTCGCTCGTTCATCGAGGAGTACCACGACACGTACGACGGCCGCATCAGAGCGACAGTCTGTCCGCACGACGACTGGTCGTGTTCGCGCGAGGTGTGGGAACGCGCGGCCGACCTGGCCGCGGAGTACCCGGAACTGCCCGTCCACACGCACCTGCTCGAACTCGAAGAAGGCAACGTCATGAGTCGGGCCAACGACGCGGCGGATTCACTCGCCCTGCTCGACGACGTCGGACTCCTCGACGACCGACTCGTGGCGGCCCACTTCCGGGTCGCCGACGAGGCAGACATCGAACGCGTCGCCGCCAACGACGCAGCCATCGCACACTGCCCGTCGATCTTCTGCTACTGGGAACCCGACGGCGAGACCGACTGGACACCCGTCCCGACGTTACTGGACGCGGGCGCGACGGTCGGCCTCGGACTGGACGACCACTACTGGCACGACTCGACGGACCTTCTCGGCGAGGCCAGACAGGCGCGGCTCGCGGCCAATCTCTCTTTCGGCACGAACCAGTTCGAGTCGATGGACCTCGTCCGGATGCTCACGGTCGAGGGTGCCAGAGCGCTGGGCCTCGCGGACGAGATCGGCAGTATCGAACCGGGAAAGCGGGCCGATCTCGTCGTACTGGACCTCTCGAAACCGAAGTTCGCGCCCCGGACCAACGTCCCGGCACTGGTCGCCAACACCGCCACGGCAGCGGATGTCGAGACGACGATCGTCGACGGAGAGATACTCATGCACGACGGAACGGTCCGTACGATGGACGCCGACGCGGTCTGTGACCGCGCCGAGCGTGCCGTCGATCGGTTCGGGGAGGACATCGGCTGGGAGATGAGTGTCGAAGGGAGCGACCCTCCGGGGCATCTGCAGACAGTCCGGGACCTTCCCAAGCGCGGACCGGCACATCTGCTGGCTCGTCTCGGCTGGCAACGCGTCAAAGAGTCGCTGTAGTTCCACAGACTAGGCGACAGAAACTGTCGCCGAGAGGCCGCTGTAGCGCAAGTGTGTCACAAACGAGTCTCACGACCCCGTTTCAGACAGTGAAACACAGGACGTGGTTCTATGTCCCGGCCTGACGAGGGTGTAGACATGAGTAGCCCGACGGAAACACACACGAACACCGCCGAACAGGACGTCCTGATAGTCGGCGGCGGGATCGCCGGCCTCGCGCTCGCTGACTATCTCCGGCGGCAGGGACGGACTCCGACGGTCGTCGAACAGGCTCCCGGGTGGCGAGACGGTGGTTACGGGATCGGTCTCTGGGAAGACGGGCTGGCGGTCCTGCGAGACCTCGGTCGACTCGACCACGCCCGGAACCTCGCCGCCGACCCCGACGGGTTCGCGGTTCGAGCCGGCGGAGACCTGCTGACGCGGACGACGATTCCGCCAGACCGGACGCTCCTGCTGGCGATCCATCGCGGCGACCTCCACGCCGTACTGCGTGAAGGCGTCCCGGAAGACCGGGTCCGGTTCGGGACCTCGCCGGCCCGCATCGACGAACGGGACGAGGACGTACGCGTCACCTTCGAGGACAGGACGACCGAGACGTACGACCTCGTCGTCGGCGCGGACGGCGTCCACTCGACGGTTCGCGAGCAGTGTTTCACCCGGTGGACGAAGCGCGAACACGACACGTACGTCTGGTCGCTGTGGGCCGACCAGGACGTCGACGTCGGCAGCGACATGGTCAGCGTCTGGGGGCGAGGTACCGAGGGGTTCGTGGCCCGCGTCGGCGACCGGGTCGGGTTCAATCTCGCCGCCCGACTCGACCAGCGCCCGGACCCACCAGCACGAGCACACCTCCGTGCGCGAGCGGAGGCGATCGGGTGGAAACTGCCTGCGTTGCTGGACGGGACCGACGACGACCCGTTCTTCGACAGGGTCCGCGACGTGACCTGTGAGCGGTGGCACACCGACCGGGTCGCCCTCGTCGGCGACGCGGCCCACGCTGTCCACCCCATTTCCGGGATGGGCGCCTCGCTCGCGCTGCAGGACGCGCGCGTCCTCGCACAGGAACTCGCGACCGCACGCCCAGGGGACCCGAGCGGCGCACTCGAACGCTTCGAACAGCGCCGCCGGGACGATGCGAAACGCGTGCGACGCGAGGCGCGGTTCGAGGCCGCCGTCACGTTCCTCGAATCTGAGTCGGCGCGACAGGCCCGCAACTGGGTCGTCGAACACACGCCGCTGTTCGACCTATTTATCGAACGACAGGTAACGGAGGGCTGAGGGGTGCTTCAAGCCTCGACTTGCAAGTTCATCGCTTCATCAACGGATAGATGGCACCAACTCCTGATAGAAACAGCGTGCAAGACACAGAGGATGGGTGCAGCACGGAGGATACGTTTGATTCATGCCGAACGGACTGAAACAGGCAGTAGGAACGTCTACGCATGAATTGTTTAACCTCGGTTGAGGTGCGTGTCTAAACAGAACGGCGTTCATTCTCGATGTGATCAACGTAGGTATCAACCACGTTCTGAATGATGGTTTCGCCGGCTTCAGCGGTTGCTTCAGCCGGATCGCCAAGCACACCGTTTTCGGTGATGGTTTTGAACCCTTCGCTCAGAAGACGAGCGGTAGAGATCTCCCCTTCAGGGCCGGACTCGATGTTCTCAACCCTTACAAGATCCTCATTCACCGCCAACACCACTGCCGTCTCGGCTGCACCGGCATGAATTACGTCTTGATCGTATTCGATCCCCGCCTCGCTGAGGCCATCGTTCAATAACTGCATATGCTCATCGAGGTCAGCCAAGGGAATCACAGTGGCTTCGATTTCCCGAGCGACATCAGGTGCGACAGTCTTGACCGGGCCGAAATTCCCGCCGTGCGTCGGGACTAAGACGATATATTCGAAGCCGTGATCATCGAGCGACCGGCAGTATGCCCGGATCACATCCATCAGTGTCTCGGGTGGGATAGTGATCGTGCCCGGGAACTCCATGTGATGTCCCGAGCAGCCAGGCCGGATCGTCGGTGCAGCAAGGGCATCCTCCAATTTCTCCGCGATCCGCCACGAGAGTTCGTCACCGTCCAGTGTGTCCATATTCAACGGGAGGTGGGGGCCGTGCTGTTCGATCGAGCCGACGGAAACGATCGCCGTCCGTTTCCCGTTTGCCAGCGCCGATTCGACTTCTGGCCATACCATCTCCTCAAGGAGTATTGACCTGCGAGAAGGCATGCAGTTTGTGGTGCTCCCGCATAGCTTAAAAGTCCTGTCACACAGGATGAAGGTGACTCGGATCGTTCCGGGCGCAGTCGAGATCGGTGTCCCCTGTATCGAACGCTTCCAGCACCCGAGGTCTGGAGCGGCTGCCGTGCGAGATTCGCGCGTTCTATTCAGTAGACTTCCTAATTCCTATCAGATACCGTAGCATTTGACCGATCAATCCAGCTTCATCTGTCGGTCTTTGACCTACTAGTAGTCTCTGAATGTGGAACGCCGTTTCCCGAGAAGTCCCTCTACAGCTGTGCGGCCACCACATTGAGTTTCTACTAGCAGAGATTCGACTGAGCTGGTAGAGGCTAGTCTGCTCAGTACAGGCGATAGCTGTTGCAGTGAGCGGTCGCGGTGCGGTTGGCGCGCGCTGGAGCGCGCTTTCATGCGCGCGACAGCAACGTGCGAGGGATGAGCGAGTGAGCGGCGCGAACGAGCGAATCGGCTGGGGAGGTGTGTGACCGTCTGCGGTGCTGTGCGGGGCGGTTGCTGTCCTGGCGGACTGAAAGGGCGAGGCGCGCTCGCGTTTATGTAGTCGTCTGAGCGGGCCACTATCTGAGCGACCGCAGGGAGCGAAGATATCCCGCTCAGCGACCGCGAGCGTGCCGAGGGCTTTCAGCGCCTGCCGTCTCCTGCGGTACTAACTCCAGCTAGCGAGCACACCGACGGCTTTCAGCACTTGCTGTCGGTTGCGGTCGCCCTCGTTTCTTCCACGAAGATGGGCCGTGTTTAGACGCTAGTAAGAGCGGCTAAATGTCTAACTTACTAGGAAGTGAAGCGGGAAAAGCCGGTTGTGTCATCCAAGCTGGCCCGCTTCACTGATCGGGTTGTCTCGCTTGC